>CAJUSJ010000057.1 GCA_910588865.1 uncultured Lachnospiraceae bacterium | reverse complement strand
CCTTATCAGTCTTTTTACGAAACCTTTATCCAGTCCGCTGCCGCTCTCATGACAGGCCAAAAGCCCCTCCAGGTCTTTCATCAGCACATACCTGTACTGGATCAATGGGCAGAGGATCAAAGCTTTCATTTTCATATTTCTGAACACCCTCTCTCGAATTTTCGCCATATTGAACTGCGTTATGAAACTGAAAATAGGATCTTTGAAGCCGTATCCTGCGGAAATGAAAGCGCGGCCCTGGATGCCTTTTGCAAAATTGCCGATACACTGCCTGTAAGACGGCTCTCAAATCAACTGAGAGACAGTAAAGATTTTTGCGTTTCCTTTGACTGTATCCTGCAAAAGGCAGCGGAGTCGGCTGGCGTCCATCCTATATATATCAGTGAATTTTCTGATAAAAACATTCGTCAGATTGAGCGCTTCAGCAGTTCCGACCAGTGCAAACAGTTTAACCGGACTATGATCACCGGTTATTGCAACATGGTAAGGCAATACAATCTTAAAACCTTTTCTCTGCCCATCCGAAAAGTCATTACTTATATTAATATGGAACCCGACGCCGATCTGAGTCTCAAAGCATTAGCGGTCCGCCTTGGCCTCAACCCCAATTATCTTTCTACCCTGTTCACAAAAGAACTGGGAGTCTCTCTGACAGAATATATCAACCGCTGCAGAGTTGAACATGCCAAGCATCTGCTTTTAAGCACAGAGCTCCCGATCAAAAAAATTGCCCAGCTGTGCGGATTTACAGATATCCACTATTTTACCCGTATGTTCAAACGCTTTACTTCATTGACACCCAAAAACTACCGGGAACAGGGGATCTCGGATAAATTATGGGATAAGCCTTATTTTATACGTCAAAGCTGACTGCTCACCAAACGGACATCATGGATATCAACAAAAATGCCATTTTCTTTTGAAAGTGGAGCTTCTCACTATAAGGGGCTGTCGGGAAATAGATAGCCCTATACAAAGGCAGGTGCCTATACAAATACGATGCCGAAAAGAATCCAGACCGGAATAAGGTGATGAAGGTCAACGAACGATGGGAAGAGCTGAAAGAAGAATCCAACGCGAACATCCAGAGTGAGACAGGTATCCTGAAACGGCAGACACGCTCCATCCAGACGGAAGGACATTTCGGCGACATAAAAGAAAATGAGAATTTCCGGAGGTTCAACTACCGTTCGACGGAAAAAGTATATAAAGAGTTTATGCTGTATGCGATCAGCCGGAACATCATGAAATACCACCGGTTTATTCATCAAGAAATCGAACAATATGAAGGAAAAAAGGAGCAGAAAGCCGCATAGCCAAAAGAGCGCTCCTCAAAATCCAACCAAGGGGGTTCTATGCCCTAAAATAGATCCCGCAAAAAGAAGGAGACCGTCCGATAAAAATCCAGGGTCCTGAAAAAGCCTGAATTTCTAAAGGATTGTCTCCTTCTTACATACCAGGGGCATAAATCGTTATTTCCCGACAACCCCTTGATCTCACGGTTCCAGCACGTCCGCGTAAAGCTCCACCAGCTCATAGGCTCTCTGCCTGGTGGATTCGGTCAGGGAGGCTGTGTAGTCCACGCTCTCCCTGGAGCCTCCCGCCGAGTTTCTGGCAGCCTCCATGGCCAGGTTGTCTCGTTCCTTCAACCATGTCCTCTGGGCCTCCACAAGCTTCTCTGAGCCTTCTCTGTCCAGCCGGTCCAGGATGTCATTGTAAATCCCGTTTAACTCGCTATCCCACAGCTTTAATTCATTGGAAGCCTCTGACTTGGCAGAGTTGTTTCCATTGGAAATGGTCTGGGAGTCTCTGTTTTTCTGGATCTGGGCATCCAGGTCCAGAAGCCTTTTCTTATAAGGAGACGCCTCCTCATCCAGAAGCATCCCTCTCTCCCCGCTGTCCGTCCCGGTATCATCCGCCGCCTCTTCCGCCATAGGAGCCGGGTCCAAGGGGGATATGGATTCCGGGGTTGACGCCGCCTGGCCGCCGAAAGCCTTGCCATACCCCGGGGCAGGCTCCGCCAAAGTGCCTTCCTCTACCGCGTCCAGCCTCTCCATCTCGTAGATCTGCTCCTGGGATACGGCACTGTCCATGGACGTCGCCTCCGCCAAGCTCCTTTTTACGAAACTGTGAGTGCCCTTTGTGATCATTATCCCCACCGCAAGTATGACTGCCAGTGAGATCATAACTCCTTTGTTCTTCATCCGGATCTTCCTTTACTCAGAACCTTCCCTTCTAAAACCCAGGCAGGGTCTGGTGATGATTCTAACATATCATAATCCGGCCTGAAATGGAATAGCCATGCAGAATTAGTAATATATTGTAAGATTTAGTTAATGATTCTTCTCCTGCCTCCAGGGTTGTCTGTCCGTCACTCCAGCCCCTCATCTACCAGGAGTTCATCTCCATCCGCGGCCCGGGTGGCCAGCTGGTCGCACCTCTCGTTCTGGGGATGGCCGGCATGGCCTTTCACCCAGATAAAGGAGACCTGGTGCCTTGATTTGGCCTCCAAAAGCCGCTTCCACAAATCGATGTTCTTCACCGGTCCGCTCTTTCCCCGCTTCCAGTCATTCCGGACCCAGTTATGGATCCAGCCCTGGTTGAAAGCGTCGGTCAGGTACTTGGAATCCGAATACAGTTCCACCTGGCAGGGGCGGTTTAAGGCCTCCAGCCCCGCGATAGCGGCCATAAGTTCCATGCGGTTGTTGGTGGTGCGAGCGTATCCCCCGGACAGGGTCCTCTCGTGGAGGACCCCCTTCTGGTCAATATAATGGAGCACCACCCCATAACCGCCAGGACCGTCAGGGTTGCCCCTGGCCGCCCCGTCCGTATAGATCCGTACTTTTCCCATGCAGAAAAACTCCTATCTGTCCCATTTGTCGCACAGCGAATGAATCTGCTCCGCGAATCTTGCCAGGTCTTTGTTGGCTCCTCCTTCGTTGTGGAGAATAACCCTGGCCAGACGCTCTCCCGCGGCCACAAGGCGGGCAAATACCGAATCGGAGCGCTTCCGGGCCGGAGTAACCGTCTTTTCCACCGGGACTCCCGCTGTCTGGGTGATCCACTTGCCTTCTATTAAGTCAAAGACCGAACCGCTGAAAGGCGCTGAGGCGTTAAATCCCAGCTCTTTTGTCAGGCGGTCCGCGAAAATATCGCACACCTGGTCGTCACCGTGAACCGTAAACACCATGTCCGGCTTCTTCTCAAAAGCTTGGATCCACTCCAGAAGGCCGTTGACATCCGCGTGGCTGCTCATGCCTTTGATGGAGGCGATGTGGGCTCTGACGTCAATGGTCTCGCCGAAAAGCTTGACCTCCCTGGCCCCGTCGATCAGGCTTCTGCCCAAAGTGGCCTCTGCCTGATATCCCGCGAAAACAATGGTGCACTCCGGCCGCCACAGATTGTGTTTGAGGTGATGGCGGATCCGGCCCGCGTCGCACATGCCGGAGGCGGAGATGATTACCTTTGGCCTGGCGTCAAAGTTGATGGCCCTGGATTCGTCGCTGGTGACCGACAGCTTCAGTCCCGGAAAGTCGATGGGGTTGATCCCCTGCTCCACCAGTTCCTTGGTCTCCTCATCATAACACCGCAGAAGATTTTTCTTGAACACATTGGTAGCCTCCACCGCGAGAGGGCTGTCCACGTAGACCTCAAATCCCTCATGGCCGAAGATCAGATGGTCCGCCTTGATCCTTCTGATAAAATACAGAAGCTCCTGGGTACGTCCCACGGCAAAAGCAGGAATCACCACATTCCCGCCCCTGTCCAAGGTCCTCTGGATAATGTCTGTCAGATCGCCGATATACTCCTTAACCTGCCCGTGGGTTTTGTTGCCGTAGGTACATTCCATGAGCACATAGTCAGCCTCCTTGATGTATTCCGGATCCCGGATAAGGGGCTTGTTCTTGTTGCCGATATCTCCGGAGAAGACGATCTTCTTCTCCACATCTCCTTCCCTGCACCATACCTCAATAGAGGCGGAACCAAACAGATGTCCGGCATCGGTAAACTTCAGGGTGATGTCGTCGTTGAGCTTGACCATCTCCCCGTATTCAAAGGTCTTTAAATGGCCAAGAGCCCCCAAAGCGTCATCCATGGTGTAGAGGGGAACTACCGGGGCTTCACCCGCGCGCCGGGCCTTCCGGTTTTTCCACTCTGCCTCCATCTCCTGAATATGGGCGCTGTCACGCAGCATGATCTGGCACAGATCTCCTGTCGCATAGGTGGTGATGATCTCTCCCCGGAATCCCCTGGCATACAGAAGGGGAATGCACCCCGCGTGGTCGATGTGGGCGTGAGTTAAAAGAACATAGTCAAGTTCCCCGCAGGATACGGGAAGCTCCGCGTTCTCATAGACATTAATTCCCTGCTTCATACCATAGTCTACCACCAACTTGGTGTTTCCGCACTCCAGGTAATGGCAGCTGCCGGTCACCTCATGGTCCGCGCCGATGAACGTTAGCTTCATGCTTAAATCCTCCTTTTTATGGTAACGGCACGGGGCGCTTCGCGCCACCTGCCATGTCGTCGGAAGGCGTCCTTAAAACGCTCCGCATTTGCCTTCCTCCTGTAAATATTTTAATACTTAGGGTCAGACGAAGCTGTTGTCAGATTTTTCTACGTTCATCTTACCATAAATCAGGCAAACTTTCAAGACAAGAGATCATATTCCTGTCAAATGATAATGCAGATCATCCCTCCCTTGCTGTCATTGATGATCTTCTGCAGGGTATCCTGCAGCTTCATCTGGCAGTCCTCGGTCAGCTGGGACACCTTGGCCTGGATTCCGTCCTCCACAATCTGCTCTATGGATTTCCCGAAAATGTTGGTGTTCCAGATCCCCTCGTCGCTGTCCCTGGCATTCTGCTTGATGTAGGCGATCAGATCCTCCGCCTGCTGCTGGCTTCCCACAATAGGGGCGATCTCGGTCTCTATGTGGGCCTTGATCATGTTGATGGACGGGGCCTCCGCGCGCATCTTCACCCCGTACTTGTTGCCGTGGCGGATGACCTGAGGCTCATCCAGGACGATCTCGGATTTTTCCGGCGTCACCACGCCGTAGCCCCGCAGGCGGACCTGGCTCATGGCATTCTGAACCTTCTCGTACTCTTGCTTCATGCGGGCCAAGGAGCGGAGCTGCCGCATCAGCTGGTACTCGCCTCCTATGGGTATCCCCACATAGTCGCTTAAAATCTCATAATAGTAGTGGTCATCCACGTTGACCGATACCAGCACAGTGCCGTCGGACAAGTCCATGCGGTCCGCCTTCATGCCCTTCACCACATCGGTGACCACGTCCGTCAGGGCCCCGGACACATCCTTCATCTGGCTGACCTTTCCCATCAGATCCCTGACGCACTGGATAACGCCGGCTTTCAGCCAGTGGTCGGTTGGCAGGATCTCCAGCCATTTTGGGATGCTGAAATTCAGCTGGGTCACTGGGAACTCCTTTAAGATCTGTTCCAAAATATGTAAAATATCCTCTTTTTTCAGCTGCTCGCAGTTGATGGGAAGCACAGACACCCCATATTTCTGGGCAAGCTCCGCCGCCAACTGCCTGGTCTCGTCGGAAAACGGTCTCACGGAATTTAAAAGCATGATAAAGGGTTTCCCCAGCTCCTTCAGCTCCCCCACCGTCTGCTCCTCCGCGGGCCCGTAGGCGGAACGCCTGATGTCGCCGATGGTTCCGTCTGTGGTCACCACGATGCCTATGGTGGAGTGGTCGGTGATCACCTTTCTGGTTCCGATCTCAGCTGCCTTTGTAAAGGGGATTTGATAGTCAAACCAGGGCGTCTTCACAAGCCGCTCGCTGTCATTTTCAATGTGCCCCGCCGCCCCGTCGATCATAAACCCCACACAATCGATGAGTCTCACCTGGACATCGATCCCGTCTCCCAAAGCCACCTGAGCCGCTTCTTTGGGGATAAATTTGGGCTCCGTGGTCATAATGGTTTTCCCGGCCGCGCTCTGGGGAAGCTCATCCCTGGCCTGGACCCTGCTGTGCTCATCCTCAATCTCCGGCAGCACCATCAGCTCCATAAACCTTTTGATAAATGTGGATTTTCCCGTCCTCACCGGACCCACTACCCCAAGATAGATCTCTCCTCCGGTCCTCGCCTTAATATCCTTGTATACTGAAAATTGCTCCATAAAAATACCCCCTTGCTGTGCTGTTACAATATATGCAAAGGGGATAAGGACTATTCGCTTAAATACGCTTTCTTCACGGAATCATCGTTCATCAAGTCTTTGGCGTCGCCGTTTAACACGATCTTCCCTGTCTCTAAGACATAGGCCTTGTGGGCGATGGACAAAGCCTTCTTTGCGTTCTGCTCCACCAAAAGAACCGTGGTGCCGCTGTTATTGATCTCCTTGATAATGTCAAAGATCTCGTTGACATAGATGGGGGACAGTCCCATGGAGGGCTCGTCCATGACGATCAGCCTTGGATGGGACATAAGGGCCCTTCCCATGGCCAGCATCTGCTGCTCGCCGCCGCTTAAGGTCCCCGCGGGCTGGTTTTTGCGCTCCTCAAGACGGGGAAACCTCTTATAAATAGTCTTCAGGGTGTCCTCAATCTCCTTTTTATCTTTCCTTGTGTACGCGCCAAGCCTCAGATTCTGCAGAACCGTAAGCTGGGCGAACACCCTCCTGCCCTCCGGGACATGGGCCATTCCCATGGACACCAGCTTGTGGCTTGGGATCCTGGTGATGTCATTGCCCTCATAAATGATCTTTCCTGATTTTGCCGGTATCAGCCCGGTGATGGTCTGGAGTGTGGTGGTCTTTCCCGCGCCATTGGCTCCGATCAGGGCAATGATCTCACCTTGGTTCACCTCAAAGGAGATTCCTTTAATAGCCTGGATGACACCATAGTATACTTCCAGATCCTTTACTTCCAGTATGGCCATAATGCCTCTCCTCCTACTCTCCAAGATATGCGGTGATGACCCTTTTGTCGTTGAGCACTTCCGAAGTCTCCCCCCAGGTCAGCACCTGGCCGAAATTTAATACGGTCAGCTTCTCGCAGATACCGGACACCAGCTTCATGTCATGCTCGATCAGCAGGATGGTCATGTCAAATTCCTTCCTCACAAACCCGATGGTCTCCATCAGCTCCGCTGTCTCGTTGGGATTCATGCCAGCGGCAGGCTCATCCAAAAGCAGCAGCTTGGGGTCCGTGGCCAGGGCCCTGGCGATCTCCAGCTTTCTCTGCTTGCCGTAGGGCAGGTTGGAGGCCTTATAGTCATACTCCCCATCCAGGTCAAAAACCTTCAGAAGCTCCATGGCCCGGTCATTCATCTCCCGCTCCACCTTATAGTACTTAGGCAGACGGAAGATCCCCTCCAGAGTCGAATAGGGATGGTGATTGTGAAGTCCCGCCTTTACATTGTCCAGAACGCTTAACTCCTTGAACAGACGAATGTTCTGAAAGGTTCTGGCGATTCCCGCCTGATTGATCTCAATGATCTTCTTTCCCGTAATATTCCGTCCATCCAGATGGATGGTTCCCAGGTCCGGTTTATAGACCCCGGTCAGCAGGTTAAAGACCGTGGTCTTTCCCGCCCCGTTGGGACCGATGAGGCCGTACAGCTCACCCTTCTCAATGGTTAAGTTAAAATTATCTACCGCCTTAAGGCCTCCAAAAGAAATGCCAAGGTTCTTTGCTTCCAGCATCGCCATACTCAAACCTCCTTCGGGGCAGACCCAGACTGTCCGCGTCGGATCTTATCCATCACAACCGACCTAAGCTCAATGGCCTTGGGGCTGGAGTTAAACAGCATCATCGCGATCAGCACGATCGCGTAGATCAGCATCCGGTAATCATTCAGTCCCCGCAAAAGCTCCGGCAGAGCCGTCAGGACAATGGCCGCGATAACAGACCCGCGGATATTGCCCAAGCCTCCCAAAACCACAAATACCAGGATCATGATGGACTTGTTATAGCCGAAGTTGGCCGACGTGGCGGCCAGGGTGGCCAGGCTGTGGGCATAGAGCACTCCCGCCATGCCCGCGAGGGCGGCTGAGATGGAAAAGGCCATGAGCTTGTACTTGGTAATATTGATCCCAATGGACTCTGCCGCGATCCGGTTGTCGCGGATGGACATAATAGCCCGGCCTGTCCTGGAATTAATCAGGTTCAGCACAATCACAAGAGTCAGGAGGAGCAGCAATATGCCGATGGTAAAGGTGGCGGCCCTTGGAGTCCCCGTAATGCCCTGGGCCCCTTTTACGATCACCTCTCCATCCGCCTCAAGCCCCAGGGATAATGTGTCCTTGATGGAGAAATGAAATCCTCTGGAATCTCTTCCTATGAACATCACATTAATCAGGTTCTTGATGATCTCCCCGAAAGCCAGGGTCACGATGGCTAAATAATCTCCCTTTAAGCGAAGTACCGGGATGCCTATGAGAATCCCGAAGACCCCCGCCACCGCGGATCCCACCAAAAGGGCCAGGAAAAACCGGGCCCCCACGCTGGGAAGGGAGGCCTCCATGCATCTGGTGACAAAAGCCCCCGTGAAGGCTCCCACACACATAAAGCCCGCGTGACCCAGGCTCAGCTCACCCAGAATCCCCACCGTAAGGTTTAAGGACACCGCCAGGATGGCATAGATACACAGAGGAACCAGAAGCCCTTTCAGCAGGCTGGACACATGGCCCCCGGCCAAAAGCAGCTGGATCACCGCCCAAAACAGAATCACCATGGCGTATGTAATGCCGTTTTGAATCAGTATTTTGTTCTTCTTCACCTTCATCACACACACCTACACTTTCTCATTAATTTTCTTTCCCAGAATCCCGGTGGGGCGGACTAAAAGGATCACAATCAGAAGGGAAAACACGATAGCGTCAGACAGCTGGGAGGAGATGTAGGCCTTTGACAGATTCTCCACCACTCCCAGGATGATCCCTCCCAGAAGGGCTCCCGGTATGGAGCCGATACCGCCGAACACCGCTGCCACAAAAGCCTTGATTCCCGGCATGGAACCAGTATATGGGGTCAGGGACGGATAGGTGGAGCACAGCAGGGCTCCCGCTATGGCTGCCAATGCTGAGCCGATGGCAAAGGTAATGGCAATGGTCTTGTTCACATTGATTCCCATAAGGGTGGCTGCCCCCCGGTCCTCAGACACCGCCAGCATAGCCTGTCCGATCCTGGTCTTATTGATAAACGCTGTCAGGGACACCATGATCACGACACAGACTATAATGGTTACAATGGTCTCTCCGGATATGGTCAGACGTCCTCCCGCCAGGGCCAGGCCCGGAACCATGACAACAGAGGTAAACTGGCGGGCATTGGAGCCGAAAATCAGAAGCGCCAGATTCTGCAGCAGGTAGCTGACCCCGATGGCCGTAATGAGAACCGCCAGAGAGGAAGCGCCTCTCAAAGGGCGGTAGGCCACAAACTCAATGGTCACCCCCAGAAGCGTACACACCGCCACCGCCGTGACAATGCCCACCAAAGGGGCCATCCCCAACGTGCTGACCATGGTAAATATGGCAAAACCTCCTACCATAATAATATCTCCGTGGGCAAAATTCAGCATTCTCGCGATCCCGTACACCATGGTATAACCAAGGGCGATGATGGCGTAAATGCTGCCCAGGCTGATCCCGCTGATTAAGTACGAAAGAAAACTCATGAATCCACCCCTTTATCTGTTCTTGGAATTGAAAACAATATTATGTCGAATTATATCACAGGTCAAACCGGCGCGCAAGACCAAGATTTTGCCGCCGCTATAAGGAAAAAGGGCCGTCTCAAAGGACAACCCCTTTTCTGTCTTCGCTCCGCGGTGTTACTGCATCTCGTAGACGCCGTTTACAATCTTTACCGCCTTGGGAGCCTTATCCGGCTCTCCCGCCGCGTTCCAGGTCATACCAGCGCCGGTCAGTCCGTCAATGCTGATCTGAGTCATGGCAGTCTTGAAGGCCTCGCAGACCGCGGAGTAATCCGCGTCCGCGGCAATACCGGACTTCTCTATAGCGGCCTTGATAGCGTACACCGCGTCATAAGAATCCGCGGCGAACTGGTTAGGCTCAATGCCGTAAGCGGCTACATAGGCCTCGGTAAAGGCCTTGCTGCTGTCCTCTGTGGTGGAGAACGGAGTCAGAAGCATCAGTCCCTCAGCCAGAGAAGTGTCAAAGTTCTTAACGGTCAGGATTCCGTCCATGCCGTCACAACCGAAGAAAATGGGAGCAAAGCTCTTATCCTTTGCCTGTTTTAAGATCACGGAAGCCTCCTGATAATAGATGGGCAGAAATACCAGCTCAGCTCCGGCCTCTTTCGCCTTATCCAGCTGTACGGAAAAATCCGTAGCGTTGTCAGCGGTAAATGCCTCATCGGCCACGATCTCCAGCCCCTGGCTGGCGGCTTCCTTCACAAATGCCTCCCGGATACCGGAAGAATATGTGGTGGAGCTGTCATAGATCACCGCGATCTTGGTAGCCAGCTTGTTCTCTCCTATATAAACAGCGGAAGCGGTTCCCTGGTCCGGGTCAGCGAAGCAGACGCGGAATACATTTTCCGGGGCCACGCACTCTACCGCGGAGCCGGAAGGAGTGATCTGGAACATATTGTCATTGGAAGTCTCAGCGGCCACAGCGATACATGGGTCAGAAGTGGTGGAACCTACAATGACCTGAGCGCCCCAGTCCTTCAATGTGTTGTAAGCGTTCACGGACTTCTGAGGGTCGTGCTCGTCGTCCTGAGCGTTGGACTCCAGCATAATGCCGTTTACACCGCCAGCGGCGTTAATCTCCTTCACCGCCAGGTCCGCGCCGTTCTGCACAGCGATGCCATAGGAAGCCGCCGGACCTGTCAGGGGCCCGATAACGCCGATCTTGAAAGTGCCGCCTGCCGCGCCGGAATTGTCTGCTCCCGAATCGCCGGAAGCGCTGCCCTGTGCCGCGGTGGTGGTGCCTTCCGCTTCCGTGGCCGTATTGCCGCCGCTGCCGGAACCGCAGCCAACTAATGAGGCAACCATGGCTGCCGTCAAACCTAATGTGATCAGTTTTTTCATAATGTTTTCCTCCTCATATTACGCAAACATTTTTATGTAAAACTTTTATACATTATAGCCGCAACATTTTCCGTTGTCAACCGCTTCTCCCGGGATACTTTCGCTTTTCACCGGGGTCAGGGTATACAGAAAAGTTATACTTGCTATAACTTCCTCCACGGGCCGGACCGGTAAAACCCCAGAGACAGGCCCGCGGCCACCGTCCAGCCCACGGGCCACGCGCACCAGATACCGGTTGCCCCCAGAGGGGTTTTAGACAGAACCATTGCCAGCACAACCCGAAGAATCAGGTCCGCGAAGGTAGCTGCCATAAACTGTCTCATAAGGCCCGCCCCCCGCAGAAGACCGTCGGCCACCAGCTTGGCCGAAACCACAAAATAAAAAGGCGACAGAATTTTCAGATACCAAACACCTGTGTCCATGGCTGTTTTGGTAGGCTCTTCCATAAACAGCCTCAGCACCGCGGAACCGGCGAAAAAATACAGAAGGCACAACGGCAGGCTCAGCAGCCACACCAGCTTGAGCCCTGCCCGAAAGCCGGACCGGATCCTGGACATCTCCCCCGCCCCCATGTTCTGGGCTCCGTAATTAGAGATCCCGTTTCCGAGGGTGGTAAATGACGTGATCACCAGATTGTTTAATTTCACCGCCGCCGAGTACCCTGCCATGACGGCTGGCCCGAACCCGTTGATCACCCCCTGGATCATGATGTTTCCCACGGAGATAAAGCTCTGCTGCAGGATGCTGGGGACCGCGATCGCCGTGATCTTCATAAGGATCCCCCAGTCAAATATTGCCGCCTTTTCCCCCGCCGGTATCTTTTTCAGCCTCCCCCGGACAGTGAGCACGGCCAGGACACAGCTGACGCCCTGGCAGAGAAACGTTGCCCAGGCCACGCCCCCGACCCCCATGTGAAAGGCTTTTACAAACAGGATATCCACCGCGATGTTGGCAACCGATGATATTGCCAAAAAATAAAAGGGGGTTTTGGAATCTCCCATGGCCGAGAAAATACCGGTGGAGATATTATAGAAAAACACAAAGGGAAGCCCCCACACATAAACGTCCAGATACAGCACGGAATCCTCAAAGACTTCCTCCGGCGTCCTGATGAGATGAAGGAGGGGGACGCACCCCGATATTCCCGCCAGCATCAGAACCACGCAGATCACCCCGGAAAAAATCCAGGCCGTGGTCACCGCTGTCTTCAGCCTCCTGTACTTCTTTGCCCCAAACAGCTGAGATACCACAACCGAACAGCCCATATTGCATCCAAACGCGAAGGCAATAAAGATCAGAGTGATCTCATAGCTGTTACCCACAGCGGCCAAAGCGTTTTCACCGATAAACTTCCCTGCCACCAGGCTGTCCGCGATATTGTAGAGCTGCTGAAAAATAACGCTCCCAAACAGGGGAAGGCAGAATTTCCACAATACGGTTTCCGGCTTCCCCACTGTCAAATCCCTGTTCATAAGATTTTCCATCCTTTCTGAATTTACTTCTTTCTGGAAATGTATTATAATACCTGCTGACAAATATGAAAAATACATAGATTACATTGGAGAGATACAAAAAAGATATGGATATCAATTTTGAGTACTACAAGATCTTCTACTATGTAGCCAAATACGGAAACATCACCAAAGCCGCCGCGGCCCTGGGAAGCAATCAGCCAAATGTCACCCGGACCATGAAGCTATTGGAATCGCGGTTAAGCTGCCGGCTCTTTATCCGGGAGGCCAGAGGGGTCAGTCTCACGGAAGACGGCCAGCGGCTGTTCTACCATGTGGAGATTGCCTATAACCACCTTCTAAAGGCCCAGCAGGAAATCGGCCCCCGGGAATTTGACGGCGCGGGGACCGTGGAGATCGGGGCCACGGAAACCGCCCTTCATCTGTGCCTCCTGGACGCCATGGCGGACTTCAGGGAGCAATATCCCCGGGTCCGCGTTAAGATCCACAACCACACCAACCTGGAAATCCTGAAATACCTGACAGGAGGCCGGCTGGATTTCGCGGTCATCACGACTCCTTTTGATGTGGAAAAACCATTTCATCGGGAAAAACTCATGACATTTCAGGAAATTCTTGTGGGAGGACCCCAATACGCCCATGTGGGCAAAGAAAAGATTGATTTAGACGGGCTGAAGGACTTTCCCTGGATCGGTTTGGGAAAGGGAACCGCAACCTATGAATTCTATAAAAATTTTTTTGCCTGCCTGGGGGCAGACATAGAGCTTGATATGGAGGTGGCCACCTCAGACCTGATGCTCCCCCTCATCCGGGACAATCTGGGGATCGGATTTGTGCCGGAAGCTCTGGCCAGACCCTTTCTTGATCAAAAGCAGCTGGTGGCCCTGGACTTTGGCCTGGCCGCCCCTCCCCGGGCCATAGAGATCATCTCTGACAGAGGGAGGGGGAAAAACGGGGCGGCGGAACATTTCCGCCGCTATTTAAAACAGAGATTCTAAAGCAAAGTTCCTGTCACGGTTCTTTCCAGGAGAGGGTTCCCATCTCACTGGTTTTATCCCGGGTCATCAGTTCCCTGACAGCCTCCTTCGGTGATTTTTGGGCAAACAGGACCTGATTCACCTGCTCCACAATGGGCATCTCCACCTGGTATTTCTCCGCCAGCTTCCAGGCGGCCCTGGCCGAATGGACGCCCTCCACCACCATGTTCACCTCATCCATGGCCTCCTTGACCGAGTATCCTTTCCCTATCAGGATCCCCGCTCTCCGGTTTCGGCTGTGGACGCTGGCGCAGGTCACGATCAGGTCTCCCATTCCGGACAGGCCGCTGAAGGTCTCAAAAGCCCCGCCCATCTTCATCCCCAGGCGGCAGATCTCATGGATACCTCTTGTGATCAGGGCGGCCTTGGTGTTGTCCCCGTATCCCAGGCCGTCGGCAATGCCCGCGGCTAAGGCGATGACATTTTTTAAAGAGCCTCCCAGCTCAATCCCAAGCACATCAGGGCTTGTGTAGACCCGAAAGGCGGGACTCATGAAAACGCTCTGGACTTTCCTGGCTTCCTTCTCCGCCGCGGCTCCCGCCACGCAGGTGGTAGGGATGCCCCTGCTTACCTCCTCCGCGTGGCTGGGCCCCGACAAAACCGCGACCCGGGCCCCGGGAAGCTCCTCCTCGATGACCTGGGACAAGGTCAGCAAGGTGGACTCCTCGATCCCCTTTGCCACATTGACTACCAACTGCCCCTGGGCCAGATAAGGTGCCATGCGCTTTGCTGTGCTTCTCACATAGATGGATGGCACGGACAGCACCAGAAGCCCTTTCCCCGCCATGGCCTCCTCCATGGAAGCCGTGAAAATCATATCCTCAGGCAGGGATACCCCGGAAAGATGAGGGTGTTCCCTTGTATCTCTTAGCTTTGCCGCCTCTTCCTCAAAAGCGGACCACACCGCGACCTTGTGTCCATTATTATGGAGCAGAAGCCCAAGGGCTGTGCCCCAGGTTCCCGCTCCTATGATTCCGATCTCTTCCATAAAACCTCCAAACTACTTCTTCTTTACACCGATCTTGTTCTCCGTTCCGCGGAGAAGGCGGTTTAAGTTAGCCCTGTGCCGCACAAAAGCCAGCGCCGCGATGACCGCGGCCACGCCGTAAAACTCCAGGCGCGCCCCCTGCCTGACGCCGTACTCTCCCATCTGTCCGAACACCACCATCCAGGCCACAAAAATGCTGACCACCACCAAAGAGCCCAGGGATACATAGCGGGTAATTGCCACGATAACCGCGAACACCAAAAGGCAGATGAGCATCAGCCTCCAGTCTATGGAAGCCAGAAGCCCCGCGGTGCAGGCAATGCCCTTGCCTCCGTTAAACTGCATATAAAAGGGATAATTATGCCCCAGGATGGCCCCCAGGGCCCCGTAGAGGACATAGAGATTCACCATGTCCGGCTGCCCTCCAAACAGGAGCCTGACAGCCAGGCAGGCCAGGATGGTCTTTCCCGCATCACCCAAAAACACGATCAATCCCGCCTTCACCCCCATAACGCGGAGCACATTGGTGCTTCCGGAGTTGCCGCTGCCTTCCTTTTTGATATCCACGTTGTGCTTCTTGCTGTAGAGGTAGCCTGTCTGGAACAATCCGAAACAATATCCCATGACCAAACATATGATCCGCTCCATCATTTTCCTTCCTTTCCTGAACGTTCTCTGATCAAGAACTTAAGAGCTGTCCCCTTGAATCCGAAAGCCTCCCGGATCTTGTTCTCCAGATAACGGGTATATGAAAAATGCATCAACTCCCTGTCGTTGACAAACACCACAAAGGTGGGGGGCTTTACCGCCACCTGGGTGATATAGTAAAGCCTCAACCGCTTTCCCTTGTCTGACGGCGGCTGCTGAAGAGCCACGGCCTCGCTCATGATCTCGTTGAGCACTCCGGTGGAGATCCGCAGATTCTGATTCTGCCGCACCATATCGATCAGGTCAAACAGCTTTCCCAGCCTCTGCCCCGTTACCGCGGAGATAAACAGGATCTCCGCGTAGGGCATGAACGACAGGGTGTTCTGGATCTTTTTGGTGTACTCGTAGATGGTCTTGTCGTTTTTCTCAACCGCATCCCACTTGTTCACAGCCACGATGACGCCCTTTCCTCTCTCGTGGGCAATGCCCGCGATCTTGGCATCCTGCTCTGTCACGCCCTCAACCGCGTCGATGACCACCACCACCACGTCGGCCCGCTCCACAGCCGTCACCGCCCGGATGATGCTGTAGCGCTCCAACTCCTCCTTGATCTTGTTCTTCCTGCGAAGCCCCGCGGTGTCGATGAACACGTACTCTGTGCCATTGTGGACTACCTGGGTATCCACCGCGTCCCTGGTGGTGCCCGCGATGTCGGACACGATCACCCGGTTCTCCCCTGTCAGCTTGTTGATGATGGAGGATTTCCCCACATTAGGCTTTCCCACAATGGCGATCCTGGGCCGCTCATCCTCAGCCTCCACAAGGTGCTCCGCGCCAAAATGGGCAGTGACGGCGTCCAGCATGTCCCCGATCCCAAGCCTGGAGGCAGCGGATACCCCCATAGGCTCCCCGATGCCCAGATTGTAAAACTCAAAGATATCATTGCCGTATTTCTTAAAACTATCCACCTTGTTGACCACAAGGACAATGGGCTTTTTGGATCTCCTCAGCATGTCAGCCACCCGAAAATCCGAGTCCACCAGCCCCTGGTGTACATCCACGATAAAGATGATCACATCAGCCGTGGCGATGGCGATCTCCGCCTGTTCCCTCATCTGGGACAGAATGATATCCTTGGTGTCCGGCTCAATGCCGCCGGTATCGATCAGGGTAAAATTCATGTCAAGCCAGCTGCACTCCGCGTAGATCCTGTCTCTGGTAACCCCGGGGGTATCCTTTACGATGGAAATGGTATCCCCGGCGATCGCGTTAAACAATGTGGACTTGCCCACATTGGGGCGGCCCACAATGGCTACGATTGGTTTGCTCATTCTTTAAGTCTCCTTATCTCAACTCATACCCCTCATAGAAGACCGTCTCTTCCTTCTGAGGGCACAATACCGCGTCCACAAAATCTTGTCCGCTTGATTTTACAATATCCACCCGCACTTGTAAAGCACTTTTTACCTCTTCCCTGGTCACATCGTCAAGAAACACCTCCTCCCCGCTGCGGAACATACAGGACGGAAGGAGCAGTCTCTCTCCCAGAGGCTTCCCCTTAAGCTGCCGGATCAAGTCCCTTCCGGTGATCAGCCCCGCCACGGTGATCTGCTCCCCGAAAAACTCGTTGACGATCTGGTACAGATGAACCTGGATGCCAGGAAACTTAAGGCGTATCTTCTCTAAGCAGGTTTCTATATAAGCGGCGGCCAGAACACCTGTGGCCATGGAAATCTCCGCCTTCCGGCTGTCTCCCTCAAGCTTTCCCAGAGCTTCATCCACCTCATCCAAAAGAAGCCTTACCATGCCCACGCCGTTTTCCAGCTGGATATAACCGTCGTACCTGTCCGCCTCCGGCAGCTGCCTCCCTGCCAGGATATAAAACTCGTCGCTGGCGTGGATAAAATGGGTCCCATGCTCCCGGTACAGCTTCTCTTGCCACCGCTCCACGATCTCAATGGCCTCAATGGCATCCTCCCTCCCCACTGGCTCTAAAGGCTCCAATCCCTCCCTGAACCTCGACAGCCCCACAGGAACCACGGACACGCTTTCCATGAAGGGAATGTAGGCGGACAGATCCTCTATGGTGCGCTCCAACTCCTCCTTGTCGTTAAATCCCTTACACATGACGATCTGCCCGTTCATGGGAGTTTGGGCCTCATACAGCCGGTCAATCTTCTTTAACGCCTCCCCGGCAAACCGGTTGCCCAGCATCCTGCGCCGCAGCTCCGGGTTTGTGGTGTGCACCGAGATGTTGATGGGGGACAGCTTAAACTTGATGATCCGGTCAATATCCTTGTCCGACATGTTGGTCAGGGTGATGTAATTGCCCTGAAGAAAAGACAGCCTGGAATCATCATCTTTAAAATACAGAGTCTGGCGCATCCCCTTTGGCATCTGGTCAATAAAACAGAAAATACATTTGTTCCTGCAGGAGCGGTATTGGCTCATAAGACCGTTTTCAAAGGTAAGGCCCAGATCCTCATAATCATTCTCGATCTCCAGCTCCCACTCCTCCCCGTTGGCCTTCATCACCACCGCGGTGATGGACTCGTTTCCTATATAATACTCATAGTCGAAAATATCCTCCAGCTCATGGCCGTCTATGGTCATAAGCCGGTCCCCCGGGGCCAGCTCCAACTGCTCCGCGATGGAGCCCGGATCCACGGATTTTATGACATGTCCCTTGTTCATGGTTCTCAACCGCCCTTTCCTCCGCGCGGACCTTCCGGGCCCGGCCAAACCGCTCCGGGTGAAAGTCCGCCAGACCTTTACAGCAAACACGCCGCCTGCAGGATCACTCTTACAAGCGGCGTTTTCCATTATGTTCTGCCCCTTTTTGAAACAGAGCTTTTTATTCAGTATACTGAATCCCTCTGTGAAAGTCAATGAATTTATTGTTGCTCTCTGACCCGGTTTATTGCGGGGGGCAGATGCTTTGCTCCATAACGGTATTGGCCCATGACGGATCAGCGGGGTGATCCGTCATGGAGTGAACCGTAACTAAAATTGTACTTTTTGTAATTCTTTTCCAATAATTGTTGACTATTTTTGTGAAAAAATGGTATATAATTATTAGACAACCAACCATTACTTCTCACACTTACTTGGAGGACATTGTCATGGCAAATAATTATGTGTTTAAGGATTGCCTTCCCGTCGCGCCGTTAAAACTGGCGGCCCTGGAAGGATGCAGAGAATTGGCTTCACTGGTAAACGACCACATTGTATCTTTCCGCAGACATGACATGGAAGAGATGCTTAAGAGAAAGGAAGACCTTAATTTCCGGGGCTATCATGTAGATTCCTACCTTCTGGACTTTAAGTGCCCCCGGTTTGGTTCCGGGGAGGGCAAAGCCGTATTGTCAGAATCTGTCCGGGGAACGGATATCTTCGCCATGGCTGATGTGACCAATCACAGTCTGTCCTACCGGATATTCGGCAATGTGAACCACATGTCGCCGGACGACCATTTTCAGGATCTCAAAAGACTGATCGGCGCTACCGCCGCCACCTGCCACCGCCTTACGGTGATCATGCCCTTCTTATATGAAAGCCGGCAGCACAAACGGAGCTCCAGAGAGTCTTTGGACTGCGCCATGGCATTGGAGGAACTGGTGGACATGGGGGTGAAAAACATCATCACCTTTGACGCCCACGACCCCAGGGTGCAGAACGCCATCCCCCTCAAGTGTTTTGACAACTTCATGCCCACCTACCAGTTCGTGAAAACCCTTTTACAGCATGAGTCCGGCCTGGTTATCGACAAGGACCACTTGATGATCATCAGCCCCGACGAGGGCGCGATGGATCGGGCCGTGTACCTGGCCAACAACTTGAGCGTTGACATGGGCATGTTCTACAAACGCCGGAATTACGCGGAGATCGTGGATGGCCGCAACCCAATCGTGGCTCATGAATTTTTAGGCTCCTCGGTGGAAGGAAAGACGGTTCTGATCATTGACGACATGATCTCCTCCGGAGAAAGCATGCTGGATACTGCCAGGGAACTGAAAGACCGGAAGGCCAGCAAGGTGATCGTGTGCTGCACCTTTGGCCTGTTTACCAGCGGTCTGGAAAAATTTGACGAATTTTATGAAAAAGGCTATATCGACCGGGTCATCACCACCAACCTGACTTACCGCCCCAAGGAGCTTCTCACCAGGCCCTGGTACGCAGAGGCGGATATGAGCCGTTTTCTGGCCGCCATCATCAATTCCTTAAACCACGATGTGTCCATCGAGCGGACCCTGTCTCCCACGGAAAAGCTGCAGACCCTGATACAGAGGTATCGAAAATGCGGCAATATTATGGACATGGAGACCTCCTTTGGATTTTAACACCGCAAAAAAGCCGGGGGAATCACACCTTTTGTGGGATTTCCCCGGCTTTTTGTGATATCAAGCGGATGTTTTAAGGCTGAGAAACGCCGCCAGATTTCCTCTCGCGTTTCCCATGACCCTGTGGGAGAACAGGTAGTCCGGATTGCAGCGGGTACAGATATCCGTGGTCTGGATGCGCTCCTCCTCCACCCCGGCTTCCTTTAAGATGATCTGGTTGGCCTTCCACAGGTCCAGCTGGTACTTTCCGTTTTCTTTCTGGTAAAACAGCTCCTTCCAGTACTTTTGGTCAAATTGGCTCTTGAATTCCAGGATGACCTCCTCCCCCACCTCGAAACAGTCCCGGCAGATGCTGGGGCCGACGCAGCACAGAACATCCCCGGGGTTGGTCCCGTATTCCCCGGCCATGGCCTCCAGGGTCACCTTTCCCATCCGGCCCGCGGTTCCCCGCCAACCGGAATGGCTTAAGCCGATGGCTCTATGCACTGGGTCCAGGAAATACAGGGGAACACAGTCCGCGTAAAACGTCACCAGGGTGATGCCGGGTACATCTGTGATCAGGCCATCCACATCCCGGTAGTCCCTTGTCTTCACAATGCCTTTTCCCCCATCCTCCCTGGTCACCTTCCGCACATTGGTGGTGTGGGTCTGAAAGGAAAGCACCATCTGGTCCACATCCACCTCCAGAACGCCTGCCATGCGGCGGTAATTTTCCATCACATGCTCCTGCTTGTCGCCTCTTGTAAAGGTAAAGTTCATGGCAGCGTACTGGCCCTGGCTCACTCCCCCTACTCTGGTGGAAAACCCGTGGGACACAAGCCCCGTGTCCGCCAGAAGGGGAAAGGACAGGTAGCGGACACCGTTTTTCTCCAGCTCCTTGGGCACCGCCTTTCCACTGTGTGATTTTCGTATCCAATTCAGTTCCATAAGGGACCCTCCTTCACTTTTCCGGCTTCTTCAGGCTTTCGCCCTATTCCATATCCTGGTTTAATTTTACAAAATGTATATGGTCTTCCCAGACACCGCGGATCCTCAGATAGTTTCTCGATATCCCTTCCTCTGTAAAACCGCACTTTTTCAACAGTCCTATGGAAGCCTTGTTTTTAGGCATGACGTTCCCCTCAACCCGGTGGAGGCCCAGTTTGGCAAACCCGTATCGGACAACCTCTGTCACCGCTTCGGTCATAAGCCCCTGCCTCATATAACCGTGATCAATCTGGTAGCCCAGAAAACAGGAACAGAAAGGGCCCATAACCACATTGCTCAGAGCCACATAGCCGATAACCTTGTGCCTGTCCTCTCTGGGAGTGATATAGAAGCGATATTCTGTTTTTTTCTGCCAATCATCGGTCTGCTTCCTGAGAAACCTCTGCTGAAAGGGGATGGTATAATACGCATCCTCCCTCTCTGGCTCAAATTCTCTTAAAAACTCCCGGTTTCTGATCAAATATTCCACAACAAGCTCAGCCTTTACCTGATCAGGAGAGCAAAGGCATAAGCGGTCCGTTTCCAGTTTCATAGTTCCTCCGTTAAAACGCGTCCCGGATCAGCGTGATCTCCTGTCCCAGGATGCTGACCACGTCAAACCGGCAGGGAGTCTCCTCACTCCGGCCATGTTGGTACAGATACCAGGAAGCGGTGTGGCGGATCCTCTTCTGCTTTGGAACTGACACCGCCTCCTCCGGGTAACCGTTTCCCGCATCCTTGCGGTATTTTACCTCCACAAAGACCAGATAGCCTCCCTCTTCCGCCACAATGTCGATCTCTCCCAACCGGTCCCGGTAGTTTCTCTCCAGTATCTCATAGCCCATCTGTCTGAGAAAATCCACCGCGGTCTCCTCATATCTGGCTCCTGTGGCTCTTTTACTGGGATATTGTCTCGCCACCGTGATCCTCCAGTTGAAAATTCTTTAAAAATGTCATTCTGTGAATAGGACAAGGCCCATGGCGGCGCAGCGCCTCTATGTGGGCGGCAGTGCCGTAGCCCTTGTGCTTCGCGAAACCGTAGACCGGGTACTGTTTATCATATTCCGCCATCATCCGGTCCCTGGTGACCTTGGCCAGGATGCTGGCAGCGGCGATGGACACGCTCTTGGCGTCCCCCTTCACAATGGGAACCTGGGTGATGTCCAGCCCCGGTATGGTCACCGCGTCGTTCAGGAGAATGTCCGGCACAATGCCCAGCTTTTCCACCGCCTGCCTCATGGCCTCGTAGGTGGCCCGCAAAATGTTGATCTCGTCCACCCGGCCCGGCCCGGCCATGCCGATACCGTAAGCCACCGCCTTTTCCCGGATCTGGTCAAAAAGCAGGTCCCGTTTTTTCTCAGATAGTTTTTTAGAGTCATTGAGATACAGGATCCGGCAGTCCTTTGGAAGGACAACGGCAGCAGCCACCACAGGCCCTGCCAGAGGCCCTCTCCCCGCCTCGTCAATGCCGCAGATATGGGCGCGGGCCTGATATGTGTACTCGTACTCTTTCATGGCCTCCAGACGGGCCAGCTCCTTCTCCAGTTTTTCTCCTGTCAGTGGTCTTGCCGCCATATTGGTTCTCCTCTTTCGCGTATTTTCTCATTGCCCCCATATCCATTTCTCCCGGCTTGGGGGCTCTGGTTCCCGGCTTTGGCCTGTCACAGCTCCTGTCCCGGAAACTCCAGGGTCAGCCTTCCCAGCTTTCCGCTCCGGTAATCGTCCAGAAGCAGGCCCGCGGCCTTCTTCCGGTCATACTCATTGCCCTTGGCTACACAGCCTCTCACTCTGGCGATATTCTCCAGGGCAGCCGCGGCCTGGGGGATATCGGTGCCGCCACGGACCTCTTCCCCGTAACGTCCCGTCAGAACAAGGGGATACTCCCGGGACAAAAGCCTGATCAGCTCTATGGCCAGATCTTCCCGGTCCAGGATCTGGTCGTTGATGGAACCGATAAAAGCCAGATGGAGCCCTACCTCCTGGCTCTCAAACCTGGGCCACAAAATCCCGGGCGTATCCAGAAGCTCCAGGGTCTTGTTAAGCCGGATCCACTGGTTGCCCTTGGTGACTCCCGGCTTGTTCCCGGTCTTGGCGCTGGCCTTTCCCGCGTAGGAATTGATGAAAGTAGACTTTCCCACATTGGGGATCCCCACCACCATGGCTCTCACAGGGCGGTTTAAGATTCCCCTTTTCCGGTTCCTCTCCAGCTTCTCCCTGCAGGCTTCCTGGACCGCCCCCTGGATCTGCTTTAAGCTGGCCCTGCTGCGGGAATCCACCTTCACCGCCTGGATGCCCTGGCTGGCAAAGCAGGATACCCAGGCGTCATTTCCCTTATCGCTGGCAAGGTCCGCCTTGTTTAAGAGCACCAGCCTGGCCTTCTGCCTTCCAAGCTCGTCAATATCCGGGTTTCTGCTGGAGTACGGCACCCTGGCGTCCACCAGCTCGATGATGAGATCGATCAGTTTTATGTCTTCCTTCATGGCACGCTTTGCCTTTGTCATGTGCCCTGGATACCACTGTATATTCATGTTCTCTCCTTTCGGTAATGGCACGGGCCGCTTCGCGGCACCTGCCAGTTCGTCGGAAGGCATCCTAGAAACGCTTGCGCGTTTGCCTTCCTCCTATTCTACCAATCCTATATGAATCAAGGGCAGCAGACGCATCCAGATCTTCCCCTGAATTTGATTCCTGTTCACATTGCCGATGTTGGCAAAACGGCTGTCCTCACTTCCGTCCCGGTTGTCCCCCAGAAGAAAATACTCTCCCTCCCCCAGGGTCACCGGGTTCTCCGCGAGGCCCGCCAGGACAACCCGGTCCAAGCCGTTGTCCGCCTCCAGCCGCTGTCCGTCAATATAGATATATCCGTCAATAATCTGGACCACCTCCCCAGGCAGGCCGATCACCCGCTTTACGTTGGATTTGTGATCCTCTCGCTCAAAAACCACAACATCAAATCTGGCCGGATCCCCAAAATCGTAGGTGAGCCGGTCCATCAGCACCACGTCGTCTCCCTGCAGTCCGGGCATCATGGACTGCCCCGCGATCTTCACCTGGGTTCCAAACCCATAGGCCACAAACCAGGCCAGAGAGATGACCACCACAATATCTACGATCCATCCGATCACCTTTCTCAAGGTGTTCGTCTCCTCTACATGATAAAATTCCAAGCTTACATCTGCCTTTCCGAGATTTGACCGGGAGCAGGGTCTCCGCTCCCATAATACAATACAGGGACAATAAATCGCTTTATTGTCCCTGGTGCATCTGAAGATAAATTACCTTACCAACTCTTTGACCTTGGCAGCCTTGCCTACCCTGTCTCTCAAGTAGTACAGCTTTGCTCTTCTCACTTTACCTCTTCTCACTACCTCGATGTTGTCCACAAATGGGGAATGTACCGGCCATGTCTTCTCAACACCGATTCCGTTGGAATTCTTTCTCACTGTGAAAGTCTCCCTCGCGCCGCCGTTCTGTCTCTTGATTACAGTACCCTCAAAGATCTGGATTCTCTCCCGGTTGCCCTCTTTGATCTTGTTGTGTACCCTTACGGTATCGCCAACGTGAAACTCCGGCACAGATTCCTTTAACTGGGTTGCTTCAATGCTCTTAATGATCTCGTTCACTTTGGAACCTCCTAAAAATATGTTTGATGTTCTTAATACCCCGCTTCGGTAACAGAGGACCATCTCTTATTTTAAAACCAGTTTATTCTATCACAATATTTTCCTGTACGCAAGCCCTTTCTTGGGAAATTTCCGTTAACTCCCGTAAAAATTCCCGATCCTTTTTGCTTAATGAGGCATGCTCCAGCAGATCCGGGCGGCGCTCCAGGGTCCTTTTGATGGATTCCTGACGCCTCCATGTCTCTATATTTTTGTGGTGCCCTGACAGAAGCACCTCCGGCACTTTAAGCCCTTCATAAGTCTCCGGCCTGGTGTACTGGGGATACTCTAACAGATTGTCGTAAAAGGACTCGATCTGGGCAGACTCCTCATTGCTGAGGACCCCTGGAACCAGCCTGGAAATGCAGTCGATCATCACCATGGCCGGAAGCTCCCCTCCGGTGAGGACATAATCCCCGATGGATAAGTAGTCTGTCACGATCAGGGACAGCGCCCTCTCATCGATCCCCTCATAGTGTCCGCAGAGGAACACCAGGTCTTCTTCCTGTGCCAGCTCTCTTGCGATCTTCTGGCTGAACACCTTGCCCTGAGGCGTCATGTAGAGCACTCTGGGCCGCTTTCCCAGCTTCCGGCACAGATCCTGGTAGGCATCACACACCGGTCCCGGCTGCATCACCATCCCGGCCCCTCCGCCGTAAGGGTAGTCATCCACCTGTCTGTGCTTATTTTTCGAGTAATCCCGGATATTGATCCCATGGATCCCGATGATTCCTTTCTGAACCGCGCGGCCTATGATGCTGGTGTTCAGCCCTTCCAGAACCATATCTGGAAACAGAGTTAGGATATGATAGTTCATAACAGGTCCTTTCTACAGATCCAACAGCCCATCCATCACATGGACCAGGACCTTTCCCTCATCCAGATCCACACTGAGGACGCACTGCTTGATGGCTGGCAGCAGAATCTTTTTTCCCCTGGCTGTGGTGACTTCATAGACATCATTGGCTCCCGTAAGGATCACATCTGTCAGGGTTCCCAGCTCCTCCCCCTCATCCGTGACCACCGAAAGCCCTATGAGATCCACGATAAAGTTTTCATCCGGCCCCAGCTCCACCGCTTGATCCCTGGTCACCAGAAGATCCTTTCCCTTATAGATCTCAATATCATTTATATTGTCAAAACCTTTGAATTTCAGGATCACCATGTTTTTAAAGAACTTCACCTGGGTAATCTCCATGGGTTTCAGTTCCTTTCCTGTATCCAGAAGCACTTCTTTCAATTTATTAAATCGTCCCGGGTCATCGGTGGTGGGAAATACCTTAACTTCCCCCCGGACTCCATGGGTGGAGGTGATGACGCCCACCCGCAATGTTTCTTCCATATTAATACGCCTTTCCCCTTGTGATTTAGCCGGGAAGCAATCCCCCTGCCGGCCCCGAGGGGGCAGAATCGCCTTGCCCCCGCATGAAACAAGACCGTCTTCCCGAAAGGGGCGGCGGTCTTATCTTTTACTGGATCTCAACAACTACTTTCTTCTCTTCTTTCGAGGCTGCTGCCTTGACAACAGAACGAATCGCTTTGGCAATTCTGCCCTGCTTTCCAATAACCTTTCCCATGTCAGAAGGGGCTACCTTAAGTTCGACGACGGTCTCCCCGTCTTTCTCCGTCTCGGTAACAGTAACTTCCTCGGGGTGTTCCACAAGGGCTTTTGCCATTACTTCAACTAATTCTTTCATATCCCTCTCACCTCAGATTACTGGATGCCGGCGATCTTCAGCAGCTTGCTGACAGTCTCAGTTGGCTGAGCGCCTGTAGCCAGCCACTTCTTCGCTGCCTCCTCGTTGAATTTGATCACGCTTGGATCCTGATTGGGATCATAGTAACCAATTTCTTCGATGAACTTGCCATCTCTTGGAGATCTGGAGTCAGCAACAACAACTCTATAGAAAGGAGCTTTCTTATGTCCCATTCTTCTTAATCTCA
>CAJUSJ010000056.1 GCA_910588865.1 uncultured Lachnospiraceae bacterium | reverse complement strand
TGTTGGAGCAGGAATGGGATGGGTATACAGAAGTCAATATTGACAGTATATTAAGAGATTATCTCCGTTACACAGACGCATTTGATATTGATATGAATGAATATATGCTGTTTTCTACACATTGGTCAGAAAGTGTGTTGTTTTTGAAACTGACAGAGGGAGAAAATCCGCCGGTCTATAAATTTGATGGACAATTGTTCTCAGGTTCGTTTGAAAACTACTTATTTCAAATGGCATTCCGGAAAGTGGAACGTACACAGTTTCTATATCAAACTGACTTTGCTGCTTCCCCAAAGAGATTTCGTGAGATTTTATCCGAAAAGTCAGCGCAAACTATTCCATGGACAACGCCGATGGAATTGATCGAGTATTTATTAGGACCGTATCAATTACAAAAGACATGGTTTAGTGACGAAGTGCGTTTCTACGGCATTTCATCGGAATATATTATATCCGTGGATTTGAATTGGGCGCTTAATATTACAGTTTCCTGTGATGATCATAACGTCCTTCAAAAAATAAGCAGAAGTCTGGCCCGTCTGTTCGGAATTCAGCCGAAACGTTATAAGGAATTTAACAAGAATTCTGTCTCCATATCCGCGCCACAATATGACCGCGGCTAAAGCTTTCAAGCCGCGGAAACAGCCTGTTTCCGCAATATCGCTTAAGCATAATAATTCATCGCTTTCTCATATAATTGTCTGCACTGATACTCATCACCATATGACAGGCAATCATCAGCATAGCATAATGTAAAAAATGGCTCCTCTTTATCCACAAATCCAGGCAGCTTGTTCCACAGAGAATACATCTTTTTCGCAAAAGTTTCAAGCCTTATATTTTCATAGATCTGCCGCAGAGATTCCATCAATATTTTCCCAAAATACCCGGTGTCAAATGTGTTCCTGTGCATAATCGCAATGGTATGTAAAACAGCCTCTTTGGGGGCCATTCCTTCTAAGGAAAGATAATTTTCATCTTCTGGATTTTCTATAAAGAGTTTATCTAATGTATTGGAATACATAGCCCACATGTCAAAGCCTTCACTATATAAAAGGGCGTACACAAATAATTTTTCCATTCAATCACCTCCGCGCCCCATCTCAATTCATAGGATTCCGCATAAAATCAATGCTGTACCAGCAAGTTATAACTTCCCGGAGCCAGAAACCATATTTTCGGCTAACTACAAATTCAAATCTTCCCGGAACTGTGACGTATTTGAGTCTCAAGATCTATGCGGTCTTCTGGTCCAAGAACGATGGCGCTTGATTTTTTCCCATAGTATAATGCCTTCTATTTGTAATACAGATATTATACGATCAAACACATATTTCGTCCAGTTAATTAAAAGTGTCTCTAATTGAAAGTTTACTCTTTCCAAGAGATTGCTCTATTCTGTACGTTACCGCTACACGATTGATAACGTAGCAAAGTTTCTCCTTTATATACATAATAACCTTCCTTTGTTTTTTTAACCGCCGGACGAAAAAAGAACGACAAAAACAAACCCAAGGTTGGGGGGTGTGATTGACGCTCTTGTTCGCAACTATTATGTACTTTTAACTTCCTACTCTTGTTTATACTTTTGGCTTCTATATATTTTTCTGGTTTTACTCTTCACCAAGCAAGACGACTCCCGAAAGGTCATGACGTGTCAATGCCCTATTCCGGGCTCATCCCATTTCTACGGTATCCCCTAAAATCCTCGCTAAAATCAATGCTTTCCAGACTCGAATTCAGGGGGTAATTCACAGAATATTCTGAAAACAACGTTTTCCTACTAAAAAACTGCCATATTTACAATTTGTTCATATTTCTGAAAATTTATTCTACATTAAATCCCATTCAATTTCAAGTATTTTTTATTATATAATCAGAATTCTATAAAAGGACATGGCCGCAGGCGATCTAAATTCAGGTATGCCAAATGCGCCCGCCATAACTTTCCTGGGTGGTGGCGCATCCGCTGGCCAGGCGTATGAGGGTGTTCTTTCGTACCTAATCCCGGGAACACCCTTTCCTGAACCATCAATGAAACATGATTATTCCGGTTTATGAAAACCCTCACCCCAGGACTTTCTTTAAATCCACTATAAATCGCGTCTGCTCCTTATCCAAATACACTTTTTCAAATACGCTTTTGCCAATCGGCCTCGTCAAAAGCTTTTTCGCTGCCGAGCTCGCGGTAAAGTTAATTTCTGTTTCGCCGCCTCTTGAGGCAAGTACAACCGCCCAGTGCCCTTTGATATCGCTGTTCTCCACATCCAACTCCCAACGTTCAAACGGCTCAGCCACAGTAACCGTAAACGTAGTGGAATAGCCGTCCCCGGTGTATGTTATAAACCGTTTTTCGTCTATCACCTCTATCCTGTCCACATCGCTTCTCCATGTATGATAATTCTCAACTGCTAATATGGTTTCCCAGACTTTTTGTATATCGCATCGGATATTCGCCTTTATACTGGATGTCGTCATATTCCCTCCTCTTAAATCCTGGCTAAAATCAATGACTGTCAAGCCGAACCGCGCAAAACATATCACAAATGATTCTAAAAATGTAACCGCATATGCCCATTTAAAATTTCCCGCAGCAATGAGGCTTATGCTTTGGCCCCCATAATGGTATTGGCTCATGACTGATCAGCGGGGCGATTAGTCATGGAGTGGACAGTAACTGTTACCTAAAAATTGACATTTTTACCCCGAAATGATATATTTTATTTTACCATACTCTTTTCCAATAATCAATCGCTGTATAAATTGTCGCTTCCCAAGCGACCACCGCTGCTTCCCCATCTGGTATACTCCTGTTATCAAACAACACAACGCTTTTTTAAAGCTTTTCTCGCCAGCTCCTATATGAAGATAAAAGGGGCAGATACCAAATACAGTTGGGAAGACGAATATTCCGGAAAGGAGCTCTATGAAAAAATCATATTCTGCTGTAATCATACTATCCGCCGCGGCTGTTTTAAGCGCCGCCAAACCACAAACCGTTTCTGCCGGCGAATTCATAACATTTGGCGCTTATCCCCAGACAGAAGTATCTTCTCCCTCCTCAGACATTACAGGCGCTTCCTACGATGGGAACGGGGACGCTTTTGTAGGCGGACAAAGATACAGACGGGTGGAAGATATGGAATACGGATACACACTGGAGGAAGTCTCAAGTGATGACGATGGTCCCCTGGTGTACGACCTCATTCCCTATGTAGAACAGGATAATGGATACCGATATTTTAAGTATGAACCCATCCAATGGGAAAAAATTGAACTGGGCGGTGAAGAATACCTGCTGGCCAAAGACGCTCTGGACGCCCAGCCCTATGACAGGCAGCAAAGACAGCAGGTCTATGGTTTAGGCAGATTTATGGACACTGCCCGGCATTCAAATTGGGATGAATGTTCCTTAAGGCCATGGTTAAACGACGATTTTATCAACACCGCTTTTACGGCGGATGAGCAATCCAGATTACAAATTACCGCTTCCGGCGACCGGGTGTCTTTATTATCCTCTGCCGAGGTAAAGGAATTGTCAAGGCTGGCAAATCCCCCCAGGCTAAACAAGACCGCATCCGATTACACGGCCCTGAAAGGCTCCAACGATAAAGGGCCCCGATTAGATGAAGGCAGCTTCTTTGAAGGGGGATGCGACTGGATCCTGAGGGATATCCTGACAATGTATAACAGCAAGGGCGAACCCACGGAATTTTTATCTCCAAGACATGTAGATGTCTCCGGCGACTTATGCGTGGGGCAGGAAATTTTGATCCCTTATGACAGCGCCATCGTTCCTCTGATTAAGGTATCTGACGCGGGAATCCCGTCTTATGTGGAAGCCGATGAGACGGTGATTGTTTACAGGCCCTGGGGGGAGGCGAAACGGATCTCCAACAGCGAATTTGACGCTTATATGAATAACGGGTGGTTCCAGTCCCCCGGTGCCGCGGCCAATGCCACCGCGGAGCATATGAATAATAAGTTTAAAGCCAGCGAAGCCTACGGGTCTTACAGCGGCCGCGTTAAATCCTGGGCAACTACATCGAATCCTGAAATCACTATTGTTTATAACCAAAAGGAGGATCCCTCCTTCCAGGATATCGCCTCCTTTGTTGACGGCCTCATCGGCAAAACCCTCACGGGAAAAATGGAAGATTACATGTGCTTTAGCATTGAGCTGCCCGGGAACCGCCTGTATCAAAAAGAGCGGCAAGCTCTGCAGGCCATGTACACAGAATGGGGCAGGGTGGTAAACAGCCCCAACGCCAGTTATTTCAAAATAGAGGTAAACGGGACCGGTTCCTTCAGCTATGAAAATACGGACTATTTTAATAAGATCCATGAGATCGCCGGCCAGGCCAGACAGTATTCTGGTGATCCGGAACGGCAGTTAGGATATATTAAGACTTGGTTCGCGCAAAACGCGTACTATGATGGAAATCAATTCAATAATGACCCGATCACTTTGATTTTAGACGGCAAAGGGATATGCGGTACCTACGCCAACGCCATAAAAGATATCTGCGTATTGCTTGACATCCCCTGTATGGTCATTTCAAATGATAATGTAAACCACGGCTGGAACTGCGTGTATGTCAACAATAACTGGTATGAGCTGGATTTTACCGGGGTAGACCAGCCTTACATAGACGGAGAGCAGATCTTAATGCCCGTGGCCTACAGCACCCGCGGCGGCGACACGATCCCGCCGGAATGGTTTGACTATATGAAGGAAATCTATAAAGATAACACCGCCGCCGCGGTGGGACAGACACCGCGGATCGAAAACACGGCCCACAACGCCCCGGCCATAAAAGTCAATATCAACGGCCAGGATGTGCCCTTTGCCCACCCGCCTGTTCTAAACGCCGGCAAGGTGTATGCCGTGTATGAAGACATCGCCCAGGCCTACGGCGCGGTGATCACAACAGACGAAGACTGGGTCACGATGTCAAAGAATGGTGTCAATGTAATGTTTTCATTAAATACTGCCGCGGGATCCGCCTACTTTGTCAGATCGTCTAACTTCAAGAGGGATTTAACCTTCAGCGGCAGGCCCTACTGGGCGGATAGCTCGTTCTACGTCCCGCTGGCCAATATTATCACTGGATTCAATATTTTCGCGGAAGTGTCCTGGAATCCGGATGAGGGATATGTTTATATAAAGGATTAGAAAGGAAAATACGGAAATCAGGAGGGAGCTTATGAACCGATATATTGATTTAAAAGAAGTTTCTGACGGAAAATTATATACTTCCAATGACCTTGTAAAGGTGGGCTGCGGGGACTGCGCTGGCTGTTCTTCCTGCTGCGAGACCATGGCGGACACCATTATCCTGGACCCCATGGATATCTACCTGCTGACCCGCCGCTTAGACACCTCCGCGGCTGACCTTGTCTCCAGGTCCCTGGTCTTAGAGCTGGGTGTGGTGGACGGCATTATCCTCCCCCACATCAGGATGGACGGCACCTCGGGGCGCTGTCCTCTCCTGACAGATGCCGGGCGGTGCTCTGTCCATGATTCCCGTCCGGGATTCTGCCGCCTGTTCCCCTTAGGCCGGTATTACGAGAACCGCTCCTTCCGCTATTTTCTCCAGGTCAACGAATGCCGCCGGACCAACCGCTCAAAGGTAAAGGTGCGCAAATGGATCGGCATGGCTGATTTTGACCGCTATGAAACCTTTATCCGCGACTGGCACTACTTTTTAAAAGATCTCCAGGAATCTCCGGAAGAAAAGGGTATGGAGCGGGAAAAGCAGGTAAACACCCTGATACTGAACACCTTCTTTTTCAGGCCCTATGATACCCGGGCTGACTTTTATCCTCAGTTTTACGGGCGGCTGGAGGAAGTGAGCGCCTCCCTCTGACACAAGTCCGGGCCGCCCCCATCTACAGATCTACAGCTTCCAGCTGAGGCCGCTGTGATTCACCTGATCCTCCTCCTCGCTGGTGATCACATAGTAGGTGTCATTGCCCTTTAGGATGGAAATAGAGATGCTCTGGGGAATGCCCCCGCCATTGTAGGTGATCTTGAACAGGTCAAACATGGGATCCCCTTCTTCACAGTTGAGAAGGCGGCCCATGTCCTCTGTGGCTTTGCGCACTTTAAGAACCTTGTAGTACCTCTCCAGCTTCACACCGTATTCCTGCTCCATGAGCCGAAACAACGCCACGTTTCCCACCAGCTTGTCATAGATCCCGGGAAACCGTTTCTCCGGGATATACGCGGTGTCGATCATCACCGGAACCCCATTGGCATACATCAGCCTTTTCAGACAGACCACCTTATCCTCAGGATCAATATCCAGATCCCTGGCATAAGAAGTATTTACTCGGATCACGGATTTTTCCAGGATATCCACTGTGGCTTCTTTTCCTTCCCTGACAAGGGAGTCGTGAAAACCTCCTACGGTGCGGTCCAGCCGGTTATAGCTGACATTGACCGGACTCAGGACGAAGGTGCCTTTTCCCTGCTTCTTTGCCAGTATCTTTTCCTCGCACAGTTCCTTGACCGCGCGCCGCACAGTGATCCGGCTCACATCATACAGCTTCTCCATCTCCGCCTCGCTGGGCATCCTGGTTCCCGGCCGGTATTCTCCTGCCTCAATCCCTTCCTTGATCGCCACTTTCAGCTGTTCATACAATGGGGTCGCCGCGTTCTGATCCAACATATAACGTTCTCTCCTATTCTATCTTCTTCTGGGTCAGCTTCCTGCCGCGGAAATGGCTGACGTATAAAAAGCCAAGGGATGACAGCAGTTTTCCCGCTTCCTCAAAACCGGCTCCCACATCCTGCCTTCGGTGGGCGTCAGAACCTATGGTGAGGATACTTCCTCCTTCCTCCCGGTACCACCGCAAAATACCGGCGGACGGAAACATCTCCTTCACCGCCTGGCGCAGGCCGGATGTGTTCACCTCCAGTCCCTTTCCCCTCTTTATAAGGGTTTTGAGAATCTCTCTCACCAGCTCTTCTTCGTCCTCTGCCCGGATAGACACCCCCTGCTCCGCCGCATAGCGCTTGATCAGATCCAGGTGCGCCATACAATCAAAATCCCCCTGCCCCGCGATCAGAAGCAGCTCCTCCAGATACCGACGGCACAGCTTTTTGGAATCAAGCTCTTTATAATGGAAAAATTTGAGATCAATATCGTCAAGCTTGTGAAAGGAGCCGATCACATAGTCAAATGGATAAGCTCCCACCACCATATCCGCCGCCTGACGCTGCAGATGCCACTGTCCAAGTTCAATCCCCAATCCCACATAAAGCTGACCCTCAAACTTATCCCGGCACTCCTCCACACTCTGTACGCACTTATCCAGGTACTCCTGGCGGTAAGGCGGATATTTGTCCGCGTCCTTAAACATCTCATAGTGATCCGTCACCATGATCTCTCTTATGCCTGCCTCAATTGCCCCCTGACAGATCATCTCCAGAGGCTCCCTGCTGTCCGGGGAATTGAGACAGTGCACATGATAATCTTCCAGCAGCATAAACAGATGTTACCTCCCTGATCAGATACCCGCGAATCACTCCGGGTTCATGTAAACAACGCCATACATAACCGTTTGACCCTGGTATCATTATATAACACAAAAAATTTTCTATCAATAATCAAATTGCCTATAGTACCTTCTGTAGTCCAGATCATGGTTGGTATGGGCTTCCATGTGGGCCGCCAGACGGTCCACCAGAATGGTGGAGATCACTGCCGGGGCCAAGATCCAGCGGAAGGACTGATCAATCCCCACAAGATCATAATCTCTTGGATCCAGGATCACATATTTTTTCCCATACTTCCTGATAAACCGTTCCGCCCTCTCATCAAGGATGCGGCAGGCTCCTTCGCCCTTGACCAGAAATACCGCCGTGTTCTCATCTACCAGTTCCAGAGTTCCGTGGAAAAATTCGCCGCTGGTCACAGCCTTGGTCCGGATCCACTGCATTTCCTCCAGAATGCACATGGTAAACATGTACACTTCCCCCCACATCTCATTGCCACCCACCCAGATCATGTAAGGCTCTTTCCAATACGCGGCAGCGATCTCCTCGGCTCTGGGGTCAAACTCCTCCTTAATCCGCAGAAGGTTTTCCGGCAAAGCCTCCATCTGATCCGCGAACCGGGGATACTCCGGAAAATCCCCTCTCAGATACAGAAGCCGCAGCACAAACCAGTAGATCAGCATATACTCGTATTCCACCCCATTTTCATGTCTCATGGGTATAAAAAATGTACTATTCCGGCCAAGAGGAGAATCTTCCTGTCTGGTAAAGGACACTACCCGGCATCCCTTTCCTTTGCAGATTCCGGCGATTTCCACTGTCTCCCGGGTATCCCCGGTCTTTGACAAAGTGACCACCACCGACTTAGCCGTAAGATTCCGGTTTCCTCTGACCGCGAGCTCAGCCGCCTGCTCCACAAACACAGGCAGGTCCGTCATCTCCTTAACTATGGCCGCGGCCGCCATCATAGGCACCGTGCTTCCCCCTACGGCAGTGAGAAACAGATTATCATACCCCTCCCTCCAGATTTGGTCAGCGGCCTCCTCCGCTGTCTTCCTGGATTCTATGGTCAGCCTGGCTCCATCCAGATACTCTTCTCTTGAAAAACGAATCATTAAGTCCTCCCCCTTTTTTCATATCATACCTCCACCCGCCCGGCCATGAGTTCAACGGGTCTGGCATATCTGAACTTAGACCGCCTGTGGGCGATGGAATTTTATTGTAAAAAAATCCCGGGGGAGGATCACTCCCGCGCTCCTCCCTCAGGACAATATCAAACCCGGCTTGATGTTCTACGCTTTATGCGGATACCCAAATCCCCCTCTTACCATACAGGTAAGGGCAGACCGTTCCGCCCCGTAGTCCAGTGCCTCTTCCATGGTTTTCCCGTCGCCGTAAGCTGTCAAAAATCCCGCTATAAAGCTGTCACCCGCTCCCATGGTGTCCACCACCTCCACGGGCTTGATGCCCTGGCGGTAAATCTTCTCCCCGTCGTAAAAGATGGCTCCCTTAGACCCTCTGGTGATTCCCACCACCTTTGTGCCAAGGCCATGGACTTTTTTAAGCAGCTCCTCACACTCCCTCTCCTCCATCTCAGACCCGGAGAAAAAGGCGAAGGTCAGGTAAGGACAGGTTCTTTTCAGATAATCCTCCTCCCGCCTCTCGGAAAAGTCAAAGGACACCTGGCAGATCTCGCTGATGGCCGGAAGTTCGTACTCCAGATTGGAAAAGCAGCTGGTGTGGCAGATGTCAAAGTCCCGGATCACCTCCATATCCTCGGCCACGATCTTGATGGAAAAGAGATGCTGGCAGCTGTCCCTGGGTCCTGGACCAAAAACCCGGTCCCCGTCTTTTAGGTACACTCTGGGCTGGGCCGTGTGGGCACACACCTTTCTGGAACGCTTAAACTCCACCCCTTCTTTTGCCAGGCACTCCTTAATGTAATCCGCTCTCTCATCGTCGCCGAAAACACCGATATAGTTCACCTTTTCGGCCCCGTTTTTCTTGCAGTTTACCGCCACATTGACCGCGTTTCCGCCTGGAAAATAAACTCCCTCGTCAACGTAGCAGTCCGTCACATTGTCTCCTATGGCTATTAATCTCATATCCTTATCCTTTCACTGATCCGGCGGTCATACCCCGGACAAAGCTTTTCTGCATCAGCAAAAATAATGTCATAATCGGCAGGCAGGCGATAACCATGCCAGCCAGAACCACTCCCCACTCTGTCATCAGCCCGTCCCGGAATGTCATAAGACCTACGGGGATAGTGCGAAGCTTGGAACTGTCCACCAGGATGGTGGCAAACATAAACTCGTTCCACCCGTAATAGGCGGTCATAATCACCACTGTGGACAAGATGGGTTTGGACAGGGGCAGATAGATGGTTCTGTATATCTGAAACAGGGAAGCGCCGTCAATGGTGGCCGCCTCCTCCAGCTCTTTGGAGATCCCCACAAAGAACGAGCGGATCATCATGATGGACACCGGAAGCCTGAAAGCGATGTAAGGCAGAATCATTGCCCACAGCGTATTTTTAAGCTTCAGGGCCCGCAGAAGCATGAACAGCGGCAAAAGGCACACCTGAGGCGACAAAAGCAGCCCGCACATGCAGAGGAGGAAAATAACGTTTCCCAGAGCGCCCATGGTCTGACAGATGCCAAAAGCGGCAAAGGAGGCCGTGAGCACCACTCCCACAACCGTGGTCACTGTCACAATGGCGCTGTTAATAAAATACTGGGAAATTCCCTTGTTCCAGGCTGTCATATAATTTTCCACATGCCATACCTCAGGAAGTCCCCATACGTCCCCATAGATCCCGTTGTAGTCCTTAAAGGAGGACATGAGAATCCAGAACAGGGGGTAGACGATCAGAGCCGCCAGGACAAAAAGTATCACAAGCCACACAATCTCCCCTGGCCCGTACACTTTGCGTTTTCTTGCTTTTCCCTTATTCATCACCGCTCCTCCTTTTCCGACCCAAAGCTGAAGAACTGAACCGAGGACAGGACCGCCGTGATCACAAAGATCAGCATGGCGATAGTTGACGCGTAGCCCATGTTGTTCTTTACAAATCCTGTCTGGTACATGTGCAGGGACAATACCATGGTCGCGGTTCCCGGCCCTCCGCTTGTGAGGATATAGGGCTCATTGAACACCGTAAACGCGCCGGAAACTGTCAGGATCATGGTGACAAAGAACATCTGACGCACCTGGGGTACCGTAATATAGAAAAACTGTTTGATCTTGCTGGCGCCATCCACCTCCGCCGCCTCATAGAGATCACGGGGAATTTTCTGAATCGCCACAATGAAAAGCATGGCCACATATCCGGTACTCTGCCACTGGGACACGGCAATTACCGCGTACATGGCTGTCTTCTTGCTACCCAGCCATATTTTTGTCAGGCTCTCTAAGCCGATCATCTCAAGAAAACTGTTGAGCAGGCCCATCTGAGGATTATATACAAAATCAAACAGCAGGCAGACCACGGTCATGGAGATTACGGTGGGAATAAAATAAATACTTCTCAAAGTGGGGGCCAGCTTGCGGAAAGCCACATCCTCCAGAACAGCCGCCAGCACCAGCCCGAACCCAACCTGGATCACAATGGAGATCAGGGCATACAAAATATTGTTTTTCAGACAGGTCAGAATAATCTTATCTGACAGAAGCGTGGCATAATTCTTCAGCCCCACCCACTCCTTTGTCACAGAGGACAGGGTAAAGGACTGAAAGCTGTAGATAATATTTCTGACCAGGGGATAAAACACAAACACTCCCAATATCATTAAAGCCGGCACCGTAAATGCCAGGGCTTCTATATTTCTTCTCTTCTTCAATTAAATCCATCCCATCTTTTCGCGAAATGGGGGAGCGGCTTCTCCTCCCCTCCCCCTGCCGTCAAGTTCGTGACCCTAGTGAATGGAAGCCGCTGCCTCCTGAACCTGCTTCATAACACTTTCCGGTGTCTCATCGCCTGTCGCAATGGCCTGAGCGCCCTGGCTGTATACAGTGTAGACGGAAGCGTCGCAGGCATTGTCAAACCATGGGGCCAAAAATGACGCGGACTTGATGATGTCCATGGCCTCCAGCTGGGCCGGAATGGCGTTGGTCTCGTCAACAGCGCCGTCAACACTGGAGATGTCGCCGCACTTGGTAGTCAGGGCCTCGCCGCCGTTCTTGCTCACAAGCCATTTTAAGAATTTCTGGCACTCTTCCGGATACTTTGTCTTATTGCTTATCATAAAGCCCTCTGGAGCCCCTGTCAAAGCCTTTGTGTCTCCCTTTCCTTCCTCAAATGCCGGGAAGTTAAAGAACCCGTACTCGAAATCTTCCGGAATCACTTTCTCTATATGGGGGATCTCCGCCAGCTGCAGATACATAATAGGAGCTTCCCCTGTGGCAAAATAAGTGTTTCTGGCAGTCTCATGGTCAATGGCCACACAGGTGTCGCCCATGTAGGAGATCAGCTGCTGCCATTTATTGAGGACTTCCACATAAGCCGGGTCCGTAAATTCCCCTGTAGCCGCGTCATAATCCTTGGCAAGAACCTGGGGATCCACCATTCTCTGGTTCATGGTTCCCAGATAATGAAGGATAGCCCAGCTGTCAGACAGGCCTTCCACAACAGGAGTCTCGTACCCCGCCGCCTTCAGCGTGTCCAGGACGCCGATAAACTGGTTCCAGGTAGTTGGGATCTGGATATTGTTGTCAGCGAAAATCTTCTTGTTGTAGAAAAATACCTTGCCGTCCTGGGACCAGGGCACACCGTAGATCTGGCCGTCAAAGGTAAATCCGTCAACGCTGGCCTGGGCGATCTTTCCGGACCACTCTGTGTCCGCCTCATACATGTCGTTGAGAGAAGCCACGTTGCCGGAAGCGATCATCTCCTGGGCAAAGGTTCCTGACCAGGAAGAGAAGATGTCCGGCACCTCGTCGGTGCTGACCACCATGCGGATCTTCTCCTTATACTGGTCATTTAAAATGCAGTCCATGTTGATGGTCACATTTGGATTCTCCGCCATATACTGCTGGATCAGCTCATTGAACATGGAGTTCTTGGGGTCATTGGGCCAACGGTGGAAGAAGTTGATAACCACCTTATCTCCCTCTGCCGGGGCTGCCTGATTTTCCCCCCCCGCGCTGCCTCCTGACGTATTGGCCCCCGCCTCATTTCCTCCTGCCGCCGGCTGGTTCCCGGAATCACTGCCGCCGCATGCCGCTAAGGACAGACTCATGGCTGCCGCAAGTGCCAATGCCATCGCTCGCTTCATCTTCATTTTCATTTCCTCCTTTTTATCTTCTCATTTTAGAAAACGACGGAATTCAAGCCCCTTCTAATCGCCAGAACCCCGTCGTCCCCATCACTTTGATCAGAAATATTAATCGATTAATACTCCATCTTCCACATATAGCGGCGAACGCCCAGATCATGGCCTCTCTCGTAGGCGAAAGCGTCAGCCAGAGAGCGAAGAACAGCGCCTGCTACCAGGGGAGCGAAATACTCTCTCACTTCCTCGTCGATCCCGGTCATATCGAAGGTCTCGCAGTCCACCAGCATGATGCTGTCCGAGTACTTCTGGCAGAAATTGTAGGCTCTCTCGTCCAGAGGTCTTGTGGCTCCAAGGCCTTTTACAATGATAAACGGCACGTCGAAATCCGTGACCTCAAATGGGCCGTGGAAATACTCGCCGGAGTGAATACAGTTGGAGTGGATCCACTGCATCTCCATCAGCAGACAGATGGCAAAGGAATAAGCCTCGCCGTAGCAGGCGCCGCTGCCCATGGTGTAGATCAGCTCTTCTCTCTTGTACTTCTTTCCCCAGGCTTTCACGGTGTCCGCGAACTGGGTTTTAGCCTTCTCGATCACGTCGTTGATGTTCTCAACAGAAGCGATGCCTTTCTCATATTTCTCACACGGAGCCACCGCGTTCAGGATCCGGAAGATCAGGGAGTAGAGCACAGCCTTGTTTAAGTCGCTGGCATCCGCCTCTTTACCCCAGTCATAGTGGATCGGATACTCCGCGGCTTTCCACAGGGGAGAGTCAACCAGATGAGACAGGGCGATGGTGGTAGCGCCCTTGGCTCTCGCCACCTCGGTAGCCTTCACGGTCTCCGGCGTGTTGCCTGAATGAGAGCAGGTGATCACTACGGAATCCGGTCCCAGAGCCTTGGGAGCTCTATGTACAAATTCGTTGGAAGTATAGATGCTGGCAGGTGTGGCGATCTCCCTGTCGAACATATACTGGGCCGGCATCATAAACGCCTGGGATCCGCCGCAGGCCACGAAATAGAAATGGTTGATGTTCTTCTTCTCCGCGACAGCCTTTACCGCGACATTGATCTGGTCGATGTGTTCTTGTTTCATAACTGATCCTCCATTTTCTGTTGAAATATTATAATTTGTTATATAACGTTATATCTGATATTATAATATTATATTCAAATCTGATTGTCAACCCTTTTTTATATTTTGTATATTTGTATTAAATTCCAATAACATTTTTATGCATTTATACCTATCAACAGCGATATTGACTTATCACTGACCGAAAATGTTTTGCTTTTTCTCTCATTCCGCACTATAGTATTTTCAGATAGGTGATTTCTATGGCATGTCCCAAAGGAAGAAAAGATAAGCCGTTTTCGCAACGAATGCTGTATCTTTGAGACTCCCTATCTTTCTATAAATAACAACATTAAAAAGCGATGCCCTTTTCCAAGCACCGCTTTTTAAAGATATTTCATTTGTTTATTTTTTAAGTTACCGCTCTGGCCTGACCCCCTTGGAAAAATGCATGTAGTCTTTGTGCCCTTCCCAGCCTCCGCCCCATGTAAAACCTGCCTCCCTAAATAATCGACAACAGATATCTTCCTCATCAATCTTGTACGGGAAGTCTTTTTTCCGATCCATATAAGCCTCCCCCTCCGCGGGTACACAGACAGAAGTTCCGTCTGATCTCCATATAACATAAGGATTATAGATAGGATTAATATCCACAGCCAGCCCCAGAGCGTGAAGAGAAAGCCTCTTTGTCCCGGCTACTGTCCGATAGTTAAAGCAGGATGTATTGTTATCAGAACAGGACCGATCATCATCCGCCCCATAATCATCAACGAGTCGTACCTTTTCCACAGGATACCCTATGTCATACAGCTGCCTGAAGATTCTCAGCAGATCCTCGCTCACGGACTGGTGACACACTAGTTCTCCCACACGAATATTTCCGGAAAAATCATAATGAAGAATCCTCAGATACCTTAGTTCCTCTCTAGGCACAGGACAACCCGGCCTGTAAGAATTGCCATCCATGCGCTTAAACACCGGATCACTGATAGGAGATATTATAAAAAATTTGTCTACATCCACGGTTAAAACATGCTCAGCCTCTATAATATCCCCTGGATAAAATCGCGGCGGCTCTATAGGAGGCAGAGCCTCACTGGTTTCTTCTGCCGTCACTTTCTCCTCTTCTTCCGAAGATTCCTCCAGCTGTGTCTCCTCCTCACTACTGCTGACAATCTCAATCTGTATTCCCGGATCATATGGGTCTGGTTCCTCTACCAGCATTTCCGCAATCCCTTCCAGCCCGCTGGAACAACTGACAGTCATAATGGCCACCACCACTAAAACCCCGCACAAGCAGATTTTGCCGAACTTTTTTCTCTTATACATACAGTTCCTTCAGCCTTTTCCTGTCAATCTTTCCATTAGAATTTCTGGGTATTTTGTCCATATAAATATATTGGTTAGGCATCATATATTGGGGTACCTTCCCAGATAATTGTCTGGCCAGTTCTCTCTTTTCCAGCCTTCCTCCTGAATAGACAAACAGGATCCGTTGTTTAACCGAGTCATAGACGCAGGCACATTCTTCAATCTCTGACACATTTCCTGCCGCTGCCTCAATCTCTCCCAGCTCAATCCGATATCCAAGGCGCTTGATCTGAAAATCAAGGCGGCCATGGTAAAGCAGTTCCCCCAATTTATTGTAGCTGACCAGATCTCCTGTCCTGTAGATCCTCTCTGGAAAGTGAGAATTCAGCGGATTCTGGACAAAACGCTCTTTGGTCCTGTCTGAATCGTTATAGTACCCCAAAGCCAGCGCACAGCCCCTGACACATAATTCTCCCTGGCTTTTATCCCCTGGAAGAATCTGCCTGTTTTCCCCATCCAGCACCAGAATATCCACATTTTTGCAGGGCAAACCGATGGGCAGCGCCTCATCATCCCCAAAATCCCGGTTCACGTCATAGTAAGAGCACACGTAAGTTTCCGTAGGGCCATACATATTTACATATCGGGCATCCGGGATATACCTGCGCCAGTAATTCAGTTGTTTTACAGGCATCACCTCACCGGCAAAAAAGATATACTTTAAATATTGAGGAACCTCCGCCTCCAGCGCCCGGAGATTGGCGACCGCACACAGAGCGAAAGGAACCCAGAAAATTCCCGTCACCCTCTCCTCATTGAGAAACGCCATCACTTTCACAGGAAATGTAAAATATTCCGTGGGTATCATCACGGTCTCACATCCAAATTTCAGAGGACAGTACACATCATGGTCTGACACGTCAAAATATAACGGTACCTGGTTTCCCCACACATCCTCATGGTTAAAGTCATAGTGTTCTTCCAGCCACTCCATATTGTTGATCATTACCCTGTGGCTGACCGCCACACCTTTGGGAACCCCGGTAGAACCGCTGGTAAACAAGATGTATAAGGGATCTGTGTCTACACCGCGTCTCCTCACTGCCTCAAGAAGATCCGGATTTTCTATGGTCTGGCATAAACAATCAAATTCATAGACAGGACAGGAAAATGTCAGACGGGTAAGTTTTTCTCTCTGAGATGGACTGGTGATCACTGCTGCTGGATCTAAAACCGACAAAATCTTATTCAGCCTTTCCTCCGGCATAGCCACGTCCAGGGGGCAGTAACAGCATCCTCCAGAGACAATCCCCAAAAATCCGATGATCATAGCCGCGCTTTTTTCCATAAAAACAGCCACAGGGCACCCGTAAGCCTTAAGCCCCGCGACAGCTGTCCCCACAGCCCTGGACAGTTTCAGAACTTCCCTAAAAGTAAACCTCTGTGTTTTGTCTTTATAAGCACATTGTCCCCCATAACGGGAAGCGGTATCTTCAAGGTATTCCAGAACATTCTTTTTCATACAGTATCCTCTAAGGCTGCTTTGGTGTATTCACCAGATACTCGATCCCATCTACCACATCTTTTGTAGTATAGATTCTCAGCAGCGCAGTGTCAGAAGAATAACAGAAGGTTCCAAATTTCGCTTCCTCCTGGTCATATTCTGTCCCATAGATTTCCAGAACTTCCTTTTTGGTGGAACCAATCTTGATTCCCTCCGGTGTAGACACAGTACTGTCCAAAAAGTATATGGAAGCGATCTTCTCCTTGCCGTCTGCCGGATAGGTGCTCATCTCAAATCCTTGATAGGTGTATACCCTGTCCTTTCCCTGGTAGGCGCAGCTGTCCTGCTCAAACACTGCCTTCGTAGTATTTCCCAGAGCCTTTACGATCTCCCCTGCCTCAGCTCCCATAGAAATTACCGTATCCCCTGATTTAAACTGGTATTCCATATTTTCTTTCTGAGTTGCCTCCTCCTTACCGCTCTTAAAAATGCCGCCGTAAGAAGTCATGGGCATCGCTGCCAGGGCAATGCTCAACACTATAGACGCCGTGCGCTTATCTAGTTTTTTCATATAGATTTCCTCCTTCTTCTTCTGATGTAAACTGTTTCAGATAACCCAATCTGGCAAATTCCGCCTCCTGAGCTGCCTTCATCTGATCATAAAACTCACATTTTTCTTTCCAGACTCTATTTTGGACATCCTCTCCGGCTATGGTACGCCTGTCTTCCACCCCTGATATTCCCACAAGAAACTCTCCAAAATATCGGGACATTTTTTCCGCGCCGTACACATTCATATGGAGACCTCCGTCGTAGGTATCTTTGGAAAAATCAATGCCGATCTCATCGCTTCTTTCTATACAGTTTATGTACTCCAGCTGATGCTCTTTCGCGTAATCCTTAATCTGTTGTTCCCACTGGTCATACCACACCGGATACAGAGACGGAGCCTTCATAAGAATCAGAAGAGTCCCATGTTCCTCACACAGCATCCGGATCTTTTCAAGATACTCCCAGGCTTTCGGATCAAAGCTATAATCAGAGCGCCTTCTGGCTACGGGAAACTCTCCTGCTGGCCGTACATCCGCTCTCATATAATACCCGTTGTGCGTCACCTGTCTCCTTTTAAACAGATACCGCAGATCATCATTTTCCAGCTCCCGCCATCTGGAATGAAATCTCAGAATGGGAAATACGTATTCTATCATATGCTCCTCTTCTGTCATGGTTTCTTTAATTGCCTTCACTTTAGATCCAGACCATCTCATGCCATCTAAGGTCATACGATTGTACGTCTCATTTTCCTGCTCGTATTGCTGCATGGCGGATACATTGAACACCACGGCTTTTGGTGTCTCAAACTTCAAGGTATCCTCCAGGAGATAATACGACTGTGGGACAAGCTGCTGGGCACTTCCCCTGATATAGCTAGTAATACCGTAGTCCCTCCAAAGTACGATCGGGGAAATATTCTCGTACACCTCACAGTCCCCAAGGAACAGTATGTCGTGGGATGTCTCCTCGTTATAATATTCTTCGATAAACGCTCCTTCCACCACCTGTCCCATATACTTGGGCATCAGGAGCCTCTGGGCAAGGAACAAAATCCCCACAGACAGAGAAAGCGGAAACAGAAGCCTGAAAATTTTTTTCAATATCATTTTCCGCCTCCCTAAAACTGATTGTAGATAAACTGGCTGGCATCATATCCATGACCATAGACTCCGGTGATCAGCACAAGAATAAATAATCCAAACACAACCGTATACTGCAAGACCCCAGGCTGCCTGTCCAGTTTCTCCCCCAGCTTACCCGTCCTCTGAAAAATGTCTGCCAAAAATATCAGCAAAATCCCGCCGGCCAGCACAACCAGATCGGCCAAGCAAAATCCCAGCGTTCCAAAACGCCCATCCCACAGCTGGCGGACAGAGCCAGAGCTAAGAAAACTCCCAAGCATCTTAAATACACCCTCAAAGGGATAATACTCAAACATCTCCAGACAGCAAAACAACATAAATGTCCGCATAATCTGGAAATATCCATATCCTTTCCCGTTGGAGAATCTGAATTTTTGGTGAAAGCTTCTGTACAGCCCTGTTAATTCCTGAGATATGAGCATAACCAGACAGTTGGCCATGCCCCAGGCTACAAAATTCCAGGAAGCGCCGTGCCAGATTCCCGCTATCAGCCATACGGTCACGCTTGCTATATACACCGGCGCTTTCCGTCCCATCAGCTTTGCCAGACGCCTGCTTAGGCGACTTCCGGCCATAGGAAAAAAGACATACTCCCGCAGCCATGTCATCAAGGTGATATGCCAGCGCCTCCAGAACTCTGCCAGACTTTTTGAGAAAAATGGCTGTTCAAAGTTTTCTGGAAGCCGGATACCAAAAAGCCGCGCCGCGCCAAGGACAATATCCATCCCGCCAGCAAAGTCCGCATACATCCAGATCGCATATCCCACCATGCCCAAAAGCACATAGATTCCATCATAGGTCTCGGGGCAGGAGACAATCATCAGGATTGCCGGTCCAAGGCGGTCTGCTACTACCAATTTCTTAAAATATCCCCACAAGATACGTCTGAATCCCTGTTTGATGTTTGTAAAGTCATAACAATGGGGAGTGAACAATTCCTGTCTCATCTGATCAAACCGGGTCATAGGCCCAGTCACCATCTGGGGGAAAAATGACACAAACAGGGCCAATTTAGGCAGGCTCCTCTCTGGCTCATACTTACGGTAATATACATCAATGAGATATCCCATGGCCTGAAAGGTGTAGTAGGAGATTCCCAGAGGGAAAAGCCAGTTTACATGAGAAAACTCTCTCAAAACACCTGCCGCCCCCAGGAGTTCATTCACATTATCCACAACAAAATTGAAATATTTCAAGGCCGCTAAAATCCCAAAATTCACCACAAGCCCTAGAATCAGAAGACGGCGCTGACTTTTCTTCACCTGCTGCCTGGGCAAACTCTTCTCTCTCGATTGCTGTGTAAGTCTCCCAATCCTCGCTGCCAAAAACCATGTAGACATGGTGGTGAACACGGGATACAAAAGATAAAAGGCACCACCCCACCCGTAAAACAGATAGCTGGCCGCCAGCAGGCATATCCACTGAAAACGGCGCGGAATCAGATAGTACACAACCAAAAGCAGAAACAAGAATGCCACAAAGTCATAAGACACCAGAAGCATGGCTATTGATCCTCCTCCACCTGACGGATTACGCGGTAAATAGCCTGGGCTGAGTTGAAATTTTCCGGCACGATCATGGCCGGAGGAATTCTGACACCAAAAGTATCCTGAATCTGTGTCACCAGAAGTACCAGTTCAAATGAGGTCAGAATCCCGCTGTCGATCAGGCTGGCGCATGTGTGGTAATCTGCCTCTGGGTTAATATCTTCCAGAATTTCTATGAGTTCTTCCAAATACTTGTCCTCCCTAATATAATAGGTATCGGCACGGGACGCTTCCCGTCACCTGCCAGGTCGCCGGATTCAGCTAATGTCCAAGATATGGCTGATATCCCGCAGACATTATCAGCCATATCTTGCATGCATAACCCTGTCTTTTTCGGTTCGTCCCCTGGCCTGTCAGGGGGTTGGCGGGTACAGCGCCCGGTCAAAAGCAAAGCAGTTGCTGTGAGCTGCCGAGTAAGATAGCATCTGCCCGTCTGTCCATAAACAGAAATAACCACCAGCGCTCCTGGGTGTCGCGTCAAAATGATACCACTGTCCGTCATCCAACTGCACCAGATTCCAGTAATGGTCATTGTCCGTATAGCGGACCACCTCCATGCAGGGGATACCGCACCTGACCAGAAGCTCCTGGGATACCGCAAAATACGTATAGCAGTCTCCGTGTCGCCTCCGAAGGCCCTGATATGCCTCCTCCACCCAGTCCCTGGTGGCGGAATGGCCGCTGTAGCGGAAGCTGCCCCGAATCCAGGCATAGACAGCCTCAGCCTTCTGTCTTCTGCTCATCCCGCTGTTTACAATCCTGGCCAGCACCGAATCCGCCATGGCGTCCACGGATTTGTGAAATTCCGATTTCTGGTCTTCCGGAACCACGTAGGTGACAGCCTTGTAAGGCCATGCCACAACGGCGGCTCCTGAACTGTCCATGTTGTAGGCAATGCCGTCGATTTCCCGGCTGTCATCATGAACCATGATCCCATTATCCTCAAAATAGTAATTTACGCCGTCAATCTCAAAAAGTCCTGTTTTCATGTAACCGACTTCATCAAAATAGTACCATTCTTCATCAAACTCTCTCCAGCCGGTCACATAACTCTGATCCGGATCCCGGTAATACCATCCTGTATCGTCTAGAAGCCAGCCGCTGTACCTATGGAGAATCGCTGAACACACGCCATCTGAATCAAAACGGTATACCAACGAATCTCCCATGGTGGTGTACCGATCCGCGAACATCTGTCCATCTTTGGGGCTGAGATAATACCGCTTTTTTTCATACTGGATCCAGCCGGTCTGTCCCCAGCCGTCATCACCGAAATAATACCACGGCCCGTTTTCCCCTTCCTGGTGCCAGCCGGTTTTGAAGCTGCCGTCATCATTGATATAGCGAAATCCCATATCGTCGCGGACCAGGTCGCCGGCGAATGATGAGACGGAACATACAGAAGAAAACAGGAAAACCAGCGCCAATATTTTGTTAACTCCGTTCTCAATCATCATGACTACCGCACCCATCTTCCGGAACTGTCCACATAGTAGCCGTCAGGCGTGGTTTCGTTAGCATACATTCTGCCTCTGTAACCGTCAGAGTTGGGATTGAAGTAGTAATAAGAACCGTCGATCACATACCAGCCGGTTATCATCCTTCCAAGAGTCCCGTCAGAAATGGGGCTTAGGTAGTACCATCTTCCGTCTGCCGGATCCTGATACCATCCCACAACCATTTTTCCGTTTTCATCAAACCGGAACCAGTCAAAGGCCTGCTGCCCTGCCGCAGGGTTCGCGTATGGATTTTCCACCGCCGCCCAGGCGTTGACATAGCATGTTCCCTGAGAGTCCGTAAAACTCCATGTGCCGTCTTCTCCCTGTATCCAGGAACCTTTGACTACATAGGACGGTAGTGTTCCGCTGCCGGAGGTATTAGATCCTCCGCTGGGGCCTTTGCCTCCATCGCCCGAGCCGCTACCTCCGCCGGAACCGCTTCCACCGCTGGAACTGCTTCCGCCTCCGGAGCCGCCTCCGGATATCACTTTTACTATACAGTGGTTGGACTCAATATTACTTCCATCCTGAGATACACAGTAAATCTCTGCCGCACCCTGCTTCAGGGCCCTTACCCTCCCTATCTCATCTACAGATGCCACTGACGGATCTGTGCTATGCCATGTCACGGCTTTGTTCTCTGCATCCTCCGGATAGACACTCTGGGAAAGGGAGGCTACTTCCCCTTTCTTTATGGTTACGCTTTCTGGCTTGATTGTAATTATCTCAACTAATTTCTTTTCCAACTGTACGGGCGGATCCGCCTTTACAGTCACCACGCAACGGTTGGATCTGACCTTACCCTCATCTTGGGAGATGCAGTAAATCTCTGCCGTTCCTTCTGCCACTGCTGTTACCACACCGACGCTGTCTACTTTGGCGACGCCCTCTTCTGTGCTGTACCATGTCACGGCCTTGTTTTCCGCATCTTCGGGGTATACACTCTGAGAAAGGGAGGCCGTCTCCCCTTTCTTTATTGTCACGGTTTCAGGACCAATTGTGATTTTCTCAACTAATTTCTTTTCTGGCTTTACTGGAGGGTTCGGGTCTTCCGTATTATCCGCCTTTACAGTCACTACACAGCGGTTCGAACTAACTTTTCCCTTGTCTTGGGCAATACAGTAAATCTCTGCTGTCCCCTTTGCGATTCCAGTTACTTTTCCATTGTTGTCCACTGTCGCAATTTTTAAATCTGATGAATTCCAAATCATTGCTTTGTTCGTTGCATCTGCTGGTTCCACTATTGCCGTCAATTGCACTGTATTTCCTAATTCAACAGTCACATTTTTGGGATCCAGCTCTATTTTTTTTACATCAATGACCTCTGGCTCTTGTTTCTCCACATCTATTATACAGCTGATTTCCTGTTTACCTGCTCTTGCTATTATTACAACTTTTCCTTCTGCTTTAGCCGTCACCTTTCCCTGTCCGTCTACCTCGGCGACCTCTGGTTTTGAACTAACCCATGTTACTGTCTTATCAGTAGCATTCGATGGCTGGATAGCGGCTGTCAACTGAAGGGTTTCTCCTACTTTAAGTTTTGCTTGTCGGTAGTTTATCTGAATACCTGTCACCTCAATCTGTTTTTGCCTTACCGTCACCGAACAAATACTGGTTTTCCCTCCTGCTTTCACAGTTATAATTGCCTGCCCCGTTTTCTTTGCGGTAATTTTCCCATCTGTATCTACAGTTGCTACTTCGGGATTGGAGCTTTCATATGTCACCGTCTTGTCATAAGCATTTTCAGGAGAAATGTACACCTCCAATTGCCTTGTCTCTCCTTCCTCCATACTTATCTCTGTATATGACAATTGAATTTTATCAACCGCAACTGGATCTATCTCACAGATATAGCCAGCACTGCGGGAATCGGGGTCAAAATCATTCCAGTATCCTCCATTAAAGTTACTCCAGCCAGAAAATATCGCACACACGTTCTCTTTATTCCCAGCGTTATCTGGCTGACCAGGTCCCCATTTTCCTCTAAAAGAGGGATCTGTGGACTCCCCTGTAATCCATGCCACTGTTCCGTTTTCTATAGTTCCTCCTATATAATAGTTTTCACGAAAACATTCAACATCAAAATAAGATAAATCTTCAATCCAAGACTGCTCATACTCGTCTGTAATTGTCGCTAAGTGTCCTCCCATTTTTTCGCAGATCTTTTTTGCCTCATCCCATGTCAGATTATCCAACATTAAATGATATGTATGTCCCTCTCTTGTCACTGTTGCGTATGGCTCATATTTATTCTCTAATTCAACTATTAAGCCCTTACGTTCAGAACAATTTCCCGCCTCATCATATGCATAGATGTGTGTTATGTAGCTCCCTTTTTCAAAATTATGATCTTTATCAAGAACATAAAACCTATAAATTTTCCCTTCCTCTGTCTCTCTGATAAAACGTGCGCTGACAGCAGGATTGGTCTCCCAGTTTTTTGCAATATCGTCTTGTCCTCCTGCCTCCGTCCAAGTCGGCATTTGAACTCTGTCAATCCCATTATCGTCCCATACCAGTGCCTCCACTAGATAACCAGCAGAATTTGATTCAACAATTTTTGCCGATCTGATAATTGGAGATGTTGTATCTCTACTTTGATTTAGTCCGTTTACCCGCAAATACCCTTCCAAATCCTGTCCAACCCATACCCTAATGGCATCGGTTTCTATTGTTCCATATCGCGTACTCAGAGCATGTATCATTTTTCCATTACCCGAATAAATGCTAACATGATCTGAGAAGACTAAAATATCACCTTCAACACATCGATTTCTTATCTGATTATAGTCTGTCATAGATGTGAACTGTCCAATAGTCGCATCTTTTAGATGAGTACGCCATGGCCATAAATTGAATCCAAACTGTTTAAATACATTGCAGATAAAGCCAGAGCAATCCCAACCATTAGTGTCATCTCCTCCCCCCTTATATGGAACCTTTCCAACATAACTTCGTGCTTTATTCACAATATCTGTCGCATATGTCCTTGCCATATTATTCTCAAATGTCACTTCTATAAAAGGAAGAACCGCGTCAAAATTTTGAATATCCTCTCTTATTTGATCCTCCAATACATAGATTTCTGGCAAACAAATGTTAAATGTATAGGTGCTGTAGTCCGTTCCCCAAAAATCTTCTTCACACTCCCATGTAACAGGTATATGGATATATTGTGTTTCTCCCTCTAGCAGCACTCCTATGCTTTCCGGAAGTTCTGGCTCTTCCTTTTTATCACCATCATACAAATAAGTTATATATGGTTCATATCCATACATATTAAAGCCTTCAAACTTTGTTATAATCTTGCTCTTTGCGGCATCTGATCTAGTCGCCTTCGAAGGAGTCACCATAAAATCTAATATATTTTCAGAGTTTTCTGCTCCGAAAGTATTGCTCTCTCCCGATCCCTGTACATATCCTGCTATTAGAACACAGATCAAAGCCCTTGCAACTCTCTTTTTTATTAATCTTATCATAGATTACCTGCCTTTCTTTGCTAACTACTATAAATATTGAATAAAATATTTCTCTCTAAGGGGAAGTCTGGATGTGGATAATCCCTCCCGCATATGGGGCTTCCTCATAACAGTCTCCTGTGTCCAAATACACTACAATTTTCCCTTTTACGCCTGTACGCCAATGTTCCCATATTACTACTTTTCCTGGTTCTTCATCTTCTGACAAAAGCCAATAGCCAGCAATACCTCTTTCAATCAAAAATTCAGATACTATTTCATAAACTTGTAAAATAATACCATTTTCCTTGTATTTCCTTCCATATTTCCACTGGATAACTGCCATCATCTTCCTGATACCACCAGCCCCCCCCAACATTATCATGTTGCCACTCTGCCGCATAAGAGGGAAATGTTAATCTTACAGATAGCGCAAATACAATTAATATTACTAATTTGTATTTCATGATTGTAAACCACCCTTCCGTGAAAGGTACAGGTGGGTTATGAAACCCTTTGTCAGATAATCTTTCGCTTTTCTTTTTCTTTGTTACTATAAATGACACCTGTTTACAACTTTTGAGATTTCCTAAAACCTGATAAAATGTAGTCTTCTATCCCCCTTATCAGGGCAGAACAATCTTTAATGGTTTCGAGGAATTTCTCGAAACTGCATAAAACTAATCCGCCTAGATTTGCTGATCCATTTCATATCGAGTCTCCTAGGCACTGGCAGACCGGTAAATGGAAAAGGGTTCATCTCTATAAGGAAACAGGATCATGGCGCTGTAGGACAGACTGATCTGATTTACCAGACCCTCAATTTCATCCTTACTGTGTACCTGAGATTCGTGCTCTTTGGAACTGATATATTGTTTATAGGAAACGGTAAATAAATTTGCCGTTTCCTATATCCTGACAGGGTTTCGCACAATTTTCGTAAGCAAGTTTCCGATTTACATATGGCAAAAAGCAACGTTAGTATCTTTTAAGTCTGTTTTAAATCCTTCAGATCACTGTATCCATTTTCCTGACCCATCTACATAATAGCCGTCGGGCGTGGTTTCATTGGCATACATTCTGCCTCTGTAACCGTCAGAGTTGGGATTGAAGTAGTAATAAGAACCGTCGATCACATACCAGCCGGTTATCATCCTTCCAAGAGTCCCGTCAGAAATGGGGCTTAGGTAGTACCATCTTCCGTCCGCTGGATCCTGATACCAGCCCACAACCATTTTTCCATTTTCATCAAACCGGAACCAGTCAAAGGCCTGCTGCCCTGCCGCAATGTTTGCGTATGGATTTTCCACCGCCGCCCAAGCGTTGACATAGCGTGTTCCCTGAGAGTCCGTAAAACTCCATGCGCTGTCCGTTCCCTGTGTCCAGGAACCTTTGACCACATAGGATGGCAGTGTCCCGCTGTCAAAGGTATTGGCTCCCCCGCTGGGGCCTTTGCTTCCGCCGCTGGAACTATTTCCACCACCGGAGCTGCTTCCACCACCGGAGCTGCTACCTCCGCCGGAACCGCTTCCGCCTCCAGAGCCGCCTCCTGATATCACTTTTACTGTACAATGGTTGGACTCAATATCGCTCCCATCCTGA
>CAJUSJ010000055.1 GCA_910588865.1 uncultured Lachnospiraceae bacterium | reverse complement strand
GCTGCTTCAGCAGCTAGCCCAAACCCACCGGCTTCAGCCGGTGGTGGTTTAGTTCCCAGCAGTTCCAGGATCTGTTCGCCACCTTCGGCGGGGCGGGTTCCACCCTCTCCCTCCTTATCGCCATGCTGCTGTTCTGCCGCTCCAGGCGGGTGAAGGAGTTGGGCAAGCTGGCTTTGGTGCCGGGAATCTTCGGGATCAATGAGCCCATTATTTTCGGCCTGCCGATTTTGCTGAACCCTCTTATGCTGGTGCCGTTTATGCTGGTGCCCACCATCAACATCATTATTTCCTACTTCTGCATGAGTATCGGGCTGGTTCCTCTGTGTACGGGTATCGCCATTCCCTGGACCATGCCGGTGATCGTATCCGGTTTCCTGGCCACAGGATGGCAGGGGTCGGTGCTCCAGGCTCTTCTTCTGGTGCTGGGAGTATTTATCTACATGCCGTTTATTAAGATGATGGATAAACAGTACCTGGCTGATGAGACCAAGGCAGTGGAGAGCAGCGATGACGATGACATTTCCCTGGACGATCTGTCTTTTGATGATCTATAATAGGGATTTGGGAAAGATAACAGCGGGATTTGGAGGATCGTGAGATGAAGATTGTGATGATATTTGACCAGATTCAGTCTGGGCTGGGGACAAAGGACGACACCATGGTTCCGTTGACCGGCAAGAAGGAGGCCGTGGGGCCCGCGGTGATGATGCAGCCTTTTTTGAAGGAAATCGACGGCCGGGTGGTGGCCTGCCTGTGCTGCGGCAATGGTACTTATTTGGAAAATCCGGATGAAGTCAGCAGAAAATTGTGCGCCATGGTGAAGAAGCTGCAGCCGGATGTGGTTATCTGCGGACCTGCCTTCAACTATGGGGATTACGGGGAGATGTGCGCCAGGGTGGCGATGGATATCAACGCCGCCACGGATAGCCGGGCTTTTGCCGCCATGTCCCAGGAAAATGAACAGGTGATCTCCAGGTACAAGGACCAGGTGATGATCGTGAAGACCCCGAAAAAGGGCGGTTTGGGCCTGAATGATTCGCTAAAGAACATGTGCCGGGTGGCCAAGGCCATGGCAGATGGCGGTGATCTGGAGAAACTGAGGGCAGAGGTGTGCTTTTGAGAGGAGGAGAATGGCTATGTGGGGTATGATCGCGACCTGGAGAATGGCTCTGGAGGGAGTCAGCAAAGGTGCCGAAATGCTGGGACAGGGCGGTGACGCGGGCGACGCGGTGGAGACGGCTGTCCGGGAGGTAGAGGATTTCCCGTATTACAAGTCCGTGGGTTACGGCGGACTGCCCAACGAGGACATGGAGGTGGAGATGGATGCGGCTTTTATGGACGGGGATACGCTGGACATCGGTGCCGTGGCGGCTATTAAGGATTACGCGAACCCGGTGTCCATCGCCCGGCGGCTCAGCGGGGAACCGGTGAACAGCGTCCTGGTAGGCGAGGGCGCGGAGCGGTTCGCCCACAAGGAGGGCTTTGAGAGGAAAAACATGCTCACTGACCGGGCAAAAGCCTTTTACCGGAAACGGAGGAAGGAGACGGAGCAGGAGTTAAAGCCTTATAAAGGCCATGACACCGTGGGCATGGTGTGTCTGGATCAGAAAGGGAAGATGACGGCGGCTACTTCCACCAGCGGCCTGTTTATGAAGAAGAAGGGACGGGTGGGGGATTCTCCCATTGCCGGGTCCGGATTCTACGCTGACAGCAAGGTGGGAGGCGCAAGCGCCACGGGGCTGGGGGAGGACCTGATGAAGGGGTGCGTTTCCTATGAGATCGTCCGGCTCATGAGGGAAGGGCTTCACCCCCAGGAGGCCTGTGAGAGGGCGGTACATTTTCTTGACAGGGAGCTTACAGAGCGCCGGGGCAAGGCGGGGGATCTGTCCCTCATCGCCATGAACAACAAGGGAGAGTGGGGCGCTGCCACCAATATCCAGGGGTTCTCTTTTGTGGTGGCCGCGGAAGGAAAGGAGCCTAAGGTGTATCTGGTGACTCCCGGGGAGGACGGTCACTGTTCGTTCCAGGAGGCCTCAGAGGAGTGGATGGAGGATTACATGAGGACCAGGATGGCTCCTGTGGAGGAGTAGGTTTTTCGTCGTAAGCCATCATGCGCCTGGCAGCGTATGTGCCACCACCCATGAAAGTTATGGCGGGCGCGGTTGGTATACCTGAACTTAGATGGCCCGGGGCGATGGAATTTTTATGGTAAAGCAGTGTCATTTCGTTAAGGCGGCCTAAGGCCCCAGGGGAGCCGTCTCCAGCCATGGTTTGGAATTGCCAACAGCATTCATTTACCTTGTCTGGAGACGGCTCCTCTGGGGCAAAAGCGGAATTCGGTTAACGAAGTGACATTGGAGATGCTTGAGGGGAGATTGAATTTCGGAAAGGAGAGGGCGGGGATTTGGAAGAAAAGATTATTGAGATGATGGAGAGTTTGAAGGACCGGATGACAGAGGGGATTCTGGAGATGGTCAGGATCGACAGTGTTGAGTCAGAGGCGGAGCCTGACGCGCCTTTCGGGCCTGGGGTGAAAAGGGCGCTTTTAAAGGCCCTGGAGCTGGGGGAGAGACTGGGATTTCGCTGTGTGAATCTGGACAATTACATCGGATACGCGGAGTATGGCCGGGGTCCGGATTATGTCTGCGCCATGGGACATGTGGACGTGGTGCCTGTGGGGGACGGGTGGAGACAGCCGCCTTTCAGCGGATATATGGCTGATGGGGTTATCTACAGCCGGGGGATTCTGGACAACAAGGGGCCTTTGCTGTCCTGTCTTTACGGGCTCTATGCCTTGAAGGAGCTGGGATTTGAGCCGAAACACAGGATCCGGATTATTTTCGGCTGCGACGAGGAGTCCGGGTTTGAGGATCTTCGTTATTATCTGGAGCGGGAGAAGCCGCCTGTGTGGGGATTTACTCCGGACTGCAAGTTTCCTGTGGTCTACGCCGAGCGGGGCAGGGCCGTGGTCCGGGTCAGCGGATGGGAGCTGGAACCGTTTTTTGAGTTTGTCACGGAATATTTTATCGGGGCGAAAAATACGGGGGACCGGCTGGGGATCGATCTTTCCCACAAGGAGTACGGCACCATGGAGATGAGAGGGTATAAGCTGGGGGTGGATGAGGGAAGGCCTTATTTTGAGGCGTCTTTAAGCTACCCGGCAGGCTGCGGCATTGAGGAGATCCTAAAGCGGATCCAGGGGAAGGCCGGGGATCTTTTGGTGGAGCTGAGGCACAATTACAATCCGGTGGTGTTTGACAAGGAGAGTCCTCTGGTCCTGGCCCTGACGGAGTGCTATGAGAGGGTGACGGGGGCGGATGGGACTCCGGTGACTACCACGGGGGGGACTTACGCCAAGGCTATGCCCAACATGGTCCCCTTTGGACCCAGTTTCCCCGGACAGAAGGGAATCGGCCACAACCCCAATGAGTGGATGACCGTGGAGGATCTGATGAAGAACGGGAAAATCTATGCCCTGGGGCTGTACCGCATGGGGAATCTGTGATATTCTGATAACGGCGGACCCGGGATAAGAGGGAACTTTTTGGGAGAATGGAGGAAATGTTTATGAGTCCTGTTGTGGAAATTTGCTGCGGAAGTTATTATGACGCGAAACAGGCGGCCCTGGGAGGGGCCGGGCGGGTTGAGCTGAACGGGGCTTTGATGCTGGGGGGACTGACCCCTACGGCAGCCACCGTGGCCATGGTGAAGGAGAACCTGGAGCTGGAGGTGGTGGCCATGGCGCGGCCCAGGGGAGCGGGTTTCTGTTATCTTGAGGAGGAGTTTGCCGTGATGAAGCGGGAGTGCGTGGAGGTTCTTGAGGCTGGGGCCGATGGAATCGCCTTCGGGTGTCTTCTGGAGGACGGTTCTGTGGATCAGGAGAAGACCAAGGGACTTCTGGACATTGTCAAGGGCATGGGGCGGCAGGCTGTGTTCCACCGGGCTTTTGACTGTGTGGAGGATCCTTTCCACACCATGGAACAGCTGATCGGTCTGGGAGTAGACCGGGTGCTGACCAGCGGTTTAAAGCCCACGGCCATGGAGGGGCGGTATATGATCCGGCAGCTGCAGATGATGTTCGGGGACAGGATCCAGATTCTGGCGGGCAGCGGCGTCAACGGAGGTAACGTCAGGGAATTGGTGGAGTATACGGGGGTCAGCCAGGTTCACAGCTCCTGCAAGGCATGGCGAAAGGATCCGACTACGGCGAGAAACGGGGTTTCCTACAGCATGGCGGGGGGAGACAAGGCCATGTGCTATGATGTGGTCTCCAGGGAACTGGTGGCGGAACTTATAAAAAGAGGGAAAGAGTTATGAAAAACAGATACTTCATTATGGCGGCGGCGGTGACAGCCTCCGCCCTTTTGCAGGCATTTGCCATGAATGTATTTCTGGAGCCGGTGCAGCTTCTGCCCAGCGGCTTTACGGGAATCGCCGCGCTGCTGTCAAAGATCGCCGGGGCTGCCGGTTTTGCCTTTACCACGTCTATGGGCATGGTGCTTCTCAATATTCCGGTCGCGCTGTTCTGCTACCGTCATATCGGAAAAAAATTTGTTCTGTTCTCCATGGCCCAGGTGGTGCTGGCCAGCCTGTTTTTGCGTGTGATAAAAAGCGACCCCCTGTTTGACGATGTACTGTTGAATATCTGTTTCGGCGGTTTTCTCTACGGACTGGCGGTGTCGGTGGCCCTGAAGGGAAACGCTTCCACGGCAGGCATGGATTTTATCGCCCTGTATGTGTCCAACCGGATGGGGAAATCTATCTGGCAGTATGTGTTTGTGTTCAACTGCGGTCTTCTGTGTGTGTTCGGGATTTTGTTCGGCTGGGAGCACGCGGGGTATTCGATCTTGTATCAGTTTATCGCCACCAGGACCATAGACAGTTTTTATCACCGGTTTAAGCGGGTGACTCTTCAGATCACCACCCAGAAGGCGGATGAGGTGGTGAGGGAGTACGTGGGCACATGCCGTCACGGGATCTCCGTGGTGGAGGGTTATGGGGGCTACAGCGGAAAGAAAATGAGCCTTCTGCACACAGTGGTCTCCACTTATGAGGTCCATGATATCCTTCTGCGCCTGAAAGCCATTGACCCGGCGGTGATCGTCAACGTGCTGCCCACAGAGTCTTTTGTGGGATCTTTTTATCAGAAGCCTCTGGATTGATGACAGGGAGCCTGTGGTGGGAAGAGAGGGCCGCGAAATATGGTAGGATGAGGAGTACAGAAGGAGGGAAGAAGATGATTTATGATTTGATCCAGTTTCAGGCAAAGCCTTTTGATTACAGATTGTCTTTTACCAGCCGCAAAAAGGAGAACATATGGACAGAGAAGCATGGAAGAGCCTTTCCCTGGAACATGCTGTCAGCATTCAGACAAAGCTGAGGCCCATGGTGGTCCAAAAGGGAGAAAAGAGGGCGGAAGAATTTGAGACAGTGGCCGGAATCGACCTGGCTTACTGGAGTCAGGGGGAACGGGAGTACGCGGTATGCTGTGTGGTGGTTCTGCGGCAGAGCACAAAGGAGGTGGTGGAGAGCGTGTATTCGTTTGGGGAGGTGGAGGTTCCCTACATACCGGGCTGTCTTGCCTTTCGGGAGCTGCCGCTGATCCTGGAGACGGTGAAAAAGCTGACAGCGGAGCCGGAGCTGTATCTGTTTGACGGAAACGGGTATCTTCACCCCCGCCGCATGGGAATCGCCACTCATGCTTCTTTTTATCTTGGCAAACCTACCATCGGGGTGGCGAAACATTATTATAAGCTTGAGGATGCCCAATTTACCATGCCGGCCAACGAGAGATTCGCTTACACAGATATTGTGGCAGAGGGAGAGGTGTGCGGCAGGGTATTGCGCACGGTAAAGGATGTGAGGCCGGTTTTTGTGTCAGTGGGAAATTATATTGATCTGGATACGGCCACAAAGGTGGTCCGCGGGTTTGTCAATGGGGAAAGCCATATTCCCATGCCTACCAGGCTGGCGGATATAGAGACCCACAGGAGGCGGAGGGAACTGAGCGCTGTGTGATCATCCCGGCGGCTAAGGAGCCGCCCCGGTGTCTTTAAGAGGCAGGGCGGAAAAGGAAAGCCACTGCTCCCGGGTTCCGCCAAAGGCGTTCAGGTCCACAAAGGCTTCTTCTCCTGAAAATCTTTTCATTCTTCCCTGGTTGGTATACTGCCAGAAGGTCCAGCCGCGTTCCCCGCCGTCATCGGCAGGGGATTTTTAATGGGCATATGCTGTTACGTTCACAGGGTACCTGTGAACAGTAACAAGCAAAGCGTTGGATTTTCCTGTTTTGACCTGATTTTCGTTGAGGGGGGAGGCTTTTTTTGTATACTTTAAGGCAGACGGAAAGGAAGAAGAGGGTCGTGATTTTGGGATAGGAACCAGTGGAAGGAGGATTTTTATGAAGGGGATGTTCTTGTGCCGAAAAATGAGATCAACCAGATTCCCTGCATTATGGAGAGAGCCAAAGGCCTGAGGATGAAGATTGTGCTGAACCCGTCTCCCGCGGACCAGGACATCCTGGAGCTGCCTCTTGGTGATGTGGATTATCTGATCCTCAATGAGGTGGAGGGAGCAATAATCAGCGGAGTCTCCCAGTCAGATGAGGAGGGGAGAGGGAAAACGGATTGTCGCGGAGTATTGGGTCACAGACGTCTTGCTTAAGTGTGTTTGTCATGTTATAATAGAATTATTACAGCCGGGTTTCCCGGATTTCGGACTTTTAATGTGACTTAAGGAAAACGCCTAAAAAACGAGGAGTGCGACATGGAAAAAGTATTGATCGTTGACGACAGCCCCATACAGGCTACTCAATTAAAATCTATTTTGGAAGCTGATTATGATATCAGAGTTGCCCAGACGGCGGAGGACGGTTTAAACTATGCCAGCTCCGGTGACTATTCCCTGATTCTGCTGGACGTGGTCATGCCGGGGATGGACGGATTTACGCTGCTGAAGAAATTACAGGAGGAGATCATCACCCAGAGTATCCCGGTGATTCTGATCACAAGTCTTTCGGATATTCAGCATGAACAGCTGGGCCTGACTCTGGGGGCAGTGGACTACATATCAAAGCCCTTTCACCCTCTCATCGTCAAGGCCAGAGTCAACACCCACATCAAGCTGTACAAGTACCGCAAGCAGGTGGAGCACCAGTCCATGACTGACCAGCTGACAGGGATCGCCAACAGGCGGCAGCACGACACTTACAGCATTGTGAAGTGGAATGAGGCCACCCGTCTGCAGGTACCCTTTTCTGTCTGTATGTTTGATATTGATCATTTTAAGGCGTATAATGACACCTTCGGCCACCCGGCGGGGGACAAGGTTATCGCCGGGGTGGCGAAGACCGTGTCCTCTTATTTGCAGCGCAGTACGGATTTTCTGGCCAGATATGGGGGAGAAGAGTTTGTGGCTTTCTTTTTGGGCGACAACGCCAAGAGGGCTTTTGAGTATTTAAAGAAGATCCGCCGGGCCGTGGAGGCCCTTCACATTGATCATGATCCTTCTGTGTCTCAGTGGGTGACTGTCAGTATCGGAGGGATCACGGTGATCCCCCAGAGGGAGAATTCCTACGAGGTCTATTTGAAAATCGCGGACACCATGCTCTATGACGCGAAGAGATACGGGAGAAACCGGGTGGTCTGGGCCAATGAGAAGATGGAGCAGTGGCACGAAACCTGAGAGGAATTATATACATAAAAATAAAAGGGCAGGTAAGGGATGAGAAAATTTGGGACGAGGTTTTTCAGACAATTATGTTTGTATGTTTTTTTAGGCTGTTTTGTCTTTTTGGCAGGCTGCGGGAAGGACTCGGGCACCCCTCCGGAAGTGCTCCTTGAGGGAGCTTCCGTGGTGGTGGGGAAGACTACTCCCGATTCATTGAAGGAGGCGGGTTTTACCATCAATAATCTGGAGAAAGGGCTTGTTAATTTGCCGGACCAATCCTGGACCACCTTCATCTATTTGGTAAAAGACAAAAATTCTTATGCTTCCCTGATTTTGTCAAATAGAAGCAGTAAGGCCAAGCCGGTGGGTCAGTGTGTGATTGAGGAAGTGGGATTTTTTGGGTTGGATGACACTTATAAGGATTTGGATCTTTCCATAAACGGCGTTAATCCCATCGGAAAAACCTCGGAAGAACTGGCGGAGCTTTATCCGGGCCTGGAACTGGATGGCCGTGAGAGCGACGATGAGCGGTTCCACTATTTGACAGACGGGGATTACACCATTTGTTTTCAATATAAGAACGACGTGCTGACGGATATTGATGTAAAACATTCTTTCAACAAAAGCTATGAACCCAAATAGGAGGCTGAGAACAGCCTCCTTTTTTCCGGGGATCTTCCTTGTGGTCAGGTTTCGCTGACCTGTCATCTGTTTTTGTAAGTCTTAATAATCTCCCCGATCTTTGTATAATCTCTCTCAAACAGTTCCTGACTGATCTGCTGGTGGAGAAGGTCTTCTGACACTTTGGCCAGGATCTTTTCCATAACAAAAAGCTTGCTCTTTTCTCTGTACTTGGGCAGCTGGTTGATCTTCTGGATATGGGCCAGCTCCGGTCTCCAGAGGAGGCTGAGCTTGGCCCGAAGGAGCCGGTTGGGATTGGGCAGGGCTTCCCGCAGAACGTAGAAATCCACCTGATCCTGGTCCTGCTCCACGGTGATGATTCCCCACCAGCTGGGAACGTGTTCTTTTACATGGTTTCCGTGGCTGGAGCCCGCGGCCACGTAATTGTAGTCAAAGTATCGGTCATAATCCTGGACCTGTCTCTCCAGCCGGGCGTAGGTGTCAGCGTCGCTTTTGATCTCGATTCCGGACAGGGAGCCGGGGCGCACCATAACCACATCCGCCCTGGATCGGCCCACCTGCTTTTCCTCTATAATCCGCGTCTTTCCGTACCGTTCTTCCAGAAAGTCAAACAGAGGCTCGCGGATGTCTTTGTCGTAGAGCATTTCTTAATCCTCTCTTTGTCTGTCAGTGTTTTTTCAATGTCTCTGTTTTTTAGGCCCTCCCGGAAAGGGGCAGGTGTCTATGACCGCTGTCGGGGGGACAACCGCGCTTCGTGGTTTTTGCGGAACTCTTCAATGGAGGCCAGGCCCGCGTCGGAAAAGCCGGTAAAAAAGGCAATGATAAGGCCTTCCAGGGTCCGGAATACGGCCACGGCGGCAATGGCCTGCTCGCTCTGATGGCCCAGGACGATATTCACCATCATGTTGCCTATGCCGAAGAACACCTCATTACAGAGGATGGGGAAGCTTTACCTGCTGATCTGGTTTTCATGTCCGAGACCCTCTTTTGTCTGTGATCCAAATTGTTATCTTTTTGGGCCTCCTTATCCTGGCCGCCGGACCGGGAAGGGAGGCAATTAAAGAAGAGTATAGCACACGCCGGGAAGGAAATCTACCTTGATTTCTGTCAGTTGCGGTGAACAGTAACAGGTTACAAAATTGTGCCTGCTTGCGGTTTTCGGAAAAGTCTTTTATAATAAAGAAAAGTGTCGGCCTGCTTTGGGGCCTGCCAGAGTCAGCTGACACAAAAGCTCGAATCGGAAGGAGAAAAAACGTGGAAAGACAGATTAACATGGAAGCGGCCAACTTTACAGCGGTGAACACGTCCATAGAGAACAGGGAATTAGACGGAAAAACGGTTCTGCGGGTTGTCAAAAAGGAGAAGATCGAAGAGCCTGATGAGAATACCTACGCGAAGGTAAAGGACCTTTCATTCCACAACGGGATCGTGGAAGTGAACATGCTCAGCCGCCTTCTGCCTGACGCGCCGGCCCATGCCAGAGGGTTTATCGGAATCGCGTACAGGGCAAATGAGACGGATTCGGAATTTGAATCTTTTTACGTCAGGCCCACCAATGGGCGGGACTGTACAGACCCGGTGAGGAGGTCCCACGGCTGTCAGTATTTCTCATATCCGGGATACACCTTCAGCTATTTTCGGGAGTTTCACATCACGGAATATGAGGCGCCTGTGAATATTGGTTTGGGGGAGTGGATCGCCTTAAAGGCAGTGATTGAAGATGACCGGGCGGAATTTTATCTGAATCATGAGAAGGAGCCGGTGCTGGTGGTAGACCACATGAAACATGGCATAGGAAGCCGCGGCTCCGTAGGGATTTTCGTGGACATCGGGACCGAGGCCTTTATCGCAGACATGAAGGTGACCTGCCTGGATTGATCCGTCACAGTTGTTTCATATAGCAGATTCCCCATTCTTTCGTGGCTTTGATGATCATGGGCCCATGGAACGCGGGCAGTTTGTCAGCGCCTTTGGGCCGTCTCGTCCACAAGAAGGCTCTCCGGTTCGGACTTAATCCTTCTCCAGGTTATAAGTTCTGCCGGAGTAAGCTCGCTTTCTATTACAACCGGGAATCTGCCTGGTGAATTTATTTTCATATATAAGGTGTCCTTTATTGTACAATTTCCGCAGGTTCTCGGACTGAGCAGGCCGAAATATCCCATTTGGGGAGGATAATCCCAGCCGGTGTCAAAAGCATCTTTGGCTGTGATGAACTCTTTTCTGCCGCAAACCTCGCAATAGTGCCAAAAGGGTCTCACCTTCATGCTTTCTATAAGTTCTTTTCTTTTTCTCACAGCCTCGTCTTCAGCCTGTATGCGCTCTGCTTCCCGGGCCAGTTCCTCTTTTGCTTTTTCTACGGTTTCAGGGCTCGGGGGGTCCATTCTCAGGGTAACAACCCCGTCCGCGACCTCATAGATCTGGTCGATTCCTTCCGCGGGATTGGGAAACTCCATTTCTTCCCTGGCGCGTTTAAATGACTCGTAGCGGCCCTCAAGTTTTCTGCTTTCAAGATTGCTTTTCCAGCGGGAATCGCTGGGACACATTACATAGGTTTCAATGAAGACCTGGGCTGTCTCCCTGATTTTTTCAATATATGCTATGCGTCGTTTGGCTTTGAAAAAGGTCTGTTCCACAACCACGTCCCGCCCTGCCTGAAGTTTCTTTATAATATCCTCCAGCAGCATATCCTGAGCCTTCAGAAGACAGCGAAAACTGGCTCCAAAAGGAATAGAGCTGCCAAATCCGGCTTCTTCATACGCACGCTGCTGATAGTCATATACATTTAGAATATCAACGTCTTTATCGGAGTAATTCGTATTGATAAAATAAGTTTTACCGGAAGCTGTGGCTCCGATCACAAATGTTACTGTCCGCACAGGCTTTAGCCCTCCTTTCCGCCAACGCTGATAATATTATAATAGGTTCGGTCTGCCTTGTCCATAAAAAATTGATTGACATCAGTATGATTTCGTACTATAATATGTGGTACGATATCATACTAAAAACAAAGGGCGCGGTTTCCAAACAGATCTTTTCCGTCGTCCTGACCATAAAAAGGAGGACTCCCAATGAAGCCCCGAATATCCAGGGAATTAAAGCGTTACAATTACCTTTTCGGCGAGACCAACGCCGCTTATCATCAGATGTACTTAAAAGTGGGCCTGTCCGACAGCGCCGCCATGATCCTTTATACCATCTTGGAACATGGGGACAGCTGCCTGCTGAAAAACATCTGCCGTTCCACAGGCTTAAGCAAGCAGACCATCAACTCCGCCATTCGGAAGCTGGAGGCGGAAGGGATAATCTGCCTGGAGACATCCGGAACGAAAAACAAGATGGTCTGTCTCACCGAGGCGGGAAGATCCTTGGCAGAGAGGACCGCCGGCCGTGTCATTGAGGCGGAAAACCAGATTTTTGCCTCCTGGACGAAAGAAGACGTGGAGAAATATCTGGAACTGACAGAGGCCTACGCGAACGCTCTGAAAGAAAAAGTGAAAAACATGTGACAAGAGAGATTTGAGAGGTTAAGCAATGAGAAGAAACAGAAACAAGACCAGCATTCATTTATGGGATCATTTTACGTACAAACGCCTGCTGCGGTTTACCCTGCCATCCATGGTCATGATGGTATTTACCTCGGTCTACGGCGTGGTAGACGGATTTTTCGTGTCCAATTTTGTGGGAAAAACCCCATTTGCCGCCGTGAACTTTATTATGCCCCTTCTGATGATTCTGGGCTGCGCCGGGTTTATGTTCGGGACCGGAGGCAGCGCCCTGATCGCCAAGACCATGGGGGAGGGCAAGGCAAAAAAAGCCAATGAGCTGTTCTCCCTCATTGTCTACGCGGGGCTAGTAAGCGGCATCCTGATCATGGTTTTTGGCCTGGTGCTTCTCAAGCCTGCCGCGATCCTTATGGGGGCAGAGGGGCGGCTTCTGGAGGACAGTATATTGTATGGGAAAATCATTTTGGCGGCGACTCCCTTTTATATTCTCCAGTATGAGTTCCAATGCCTTTTCGCCACAGCCGGAAAGCCTCAGATGGGTCTGTGTGTGACCATGGCCTCGGGGATTACCAATATGGTGCTGGACGGAGTGTTTGTGGCGGTGTTTTCCTGGGGGCTGGCAGGCGCTGCCTGGGCCACGGCTCTCAGCCAGTTTGTAGGAGGCGTCGCGCCCCTGATTTATTTTGGGCGTGAAAACAGCAGCCAGCTGCGGCTGGGGAAGTGCGGGTTTGACGGGAAGGCCCTTTTAAGAACCTGTGCCAACGGCTCCTCGGAGCTGATGAGCAATATTTCCATGTCAGTAGTGGGAATGCTCTACAATATCCAGCTGATCAAATATGCCGGCGAAAACGGTGTGGCGGCTTACGGGGTCCTTATGTATGTGAGCCTTATTTTCCAGGCGATTTTTATCGGCTATGCCGTGGGGGGAGCGCCGGTGATCGGGTATCACTACGGGGCCGGGCATCACGACGAACTGAGAAATCTTCTGAGGAAGAGCATAAGGCTTATGGCTGTGTTTTCCCTGCTCATGTTTCTTGCCGGGCAGGCTCTGGCCAGGCCCCTGTCCCTTTTGTTTGTCAGCTATGACGAGGAGCTTTTGAAGATGACGGTTCACGCCTTCGCCATTTTTTCCTTCTCCTTTTTGCTGTCTGGCTTTTCCATTTTCACCTCCTCCTTTTTTACGGCCCTCAACGACGGCCTTACCTCGGCCCTGATCTCCTTTCTCAGGACCCTGGTATTCCAGAGCGGGGCAGTGCTTTTGTTCCCTCTGGTGTGGGGACTGGAGGGAATCTGGATGTCCATCGTGGCGGCGGAGGTTCTGGCGGCCGGTGTGATGGCGCTGTTTTTAGGGGGAAAGAGGAGGGTGTATCATTACTGACGCGGCCATTGACTCCGGGACAAAATGGCGGTAGAATAGTCACCAGAAAGGCAGGTGGTTCTTATGAGGAGAGGAGCATGGAACATGGAACTGAGTAGATTCAAATGGATCAGACAGCCGGAGGAATATGCCATAAAACATGACCGGGTTGAAATCGTGACAAAGCCCCGTACGGATCTGTGGCAGAGAACTTATTATCACTTTCAAAACGACAACGCCCCTGTGTTTCAGATGGAGACAGGGGAGCGGTATTTCAGTTTTGTGGTAAAGACACAATTTGAGCAGAGCCACCACCGGTTTGACCAGTGCGGCATTGTCATGTATCTTGACAGTGAAAACTGGCTGAAGGCATCTGTTGAATATGAGAATGAAGATTACCAGCATCTGGGCAGTGTTGTGACCAATCATGGATACTCGGACTGGGCCACCACGGTCATAGACGCTTCCGTAAAATCCATGTGGTATCGCTTCAGCCGCAGGGAGGACGATTACTGTGTAGAATGTTCCAGGGATGGCGTGAAGTTTCAGCAAATGCGGGTTTGCCATATGCATAAGGGAAATGGAACGATTCAGTTCGGCATTTACGCGTGTTCTCCGGAAGACTCTTCTTTTAGAGCCGTATTTACGGATATGAGTCTGTCGGAATGTCAGTGGAAGGCCCATGACGGGCAGCAGCCCGATGACTGGGAAGGCATGTGATGGTATGAGGTCTGAAAACCATGTACTGATAAGTCGGTTTATCCGATATGTGATCCCTTCTGTCCTGGCATTTGCCCTGTCAGGAGTCTATGCCATTGTGGACGGATATTTTGTGGGAAACAAGGTGGGAGACGCTGGGATCACGGCCATCAATCTGGTCTATCCCGCGGTGGCTCTCACCCAGGCTCTGGGGACAGGCATCGGAATGGGCGGGGCGGTTTGGTACTCCCTGCAGAGAGCTTCCGCGAGGCAGGAAGAGGCGGACCGGTATGTAGGGGTCACCGCGGCTTATTTGCTCATGGCGGCCGCGGCGGTGACGGCAGCTTTTCTGCCGGCAACTCCTCTTTTTCTGGACATGCTGGGTGCCTCCGGAGTGGTGAGAGAATATGGGAAAGTTTATCTTGTGATCGTTATGTCGGGAGCGGTGTGCCAGATTTTTGGGACAGGGGTCACTCCCATGGTGCGCAATTGCGGCGGCTCCGGGTTCTCCATGGTGATCATGACAGCCGGATTTATCACCAATGTGGTCCTGGATTTTCTGCTCATATGGGTATGGGACAAGGGGGTGGCAGGCGCTGCCGCGGCCACGGTCGCGGGACAGCTTGTGACCGCTGTGGGAGGGGTAGGTTTCCTGGTAAAGAAAAAATTGCCTGTGGGGCGGCTTAGGTTTTGCGGCAGGTGCTTTTTCAGCATTACAAAAATCGGTCTTTCCGCTTTCGGTGTAACCTTGTGCCCCAATATCAGCCTGCTGCTGATGAATCTTTTTCTTATGAAGTACGGCGGCGATCAGGCGGTGGCCTGCTATGCGGTGGTGTCCTACGCCTCCTGTATTGTGTATCTGATGCTCCAGGGGGTGGGGGACGGCTGCCAGCCTCTGTTCAGCGATTACTATGGGAAAGGAGATTTAAAATCCCTGGAAAAGGTACAGACCATCGCTTTCGCCGCGGCAGAGGCGGTGGGGGTTCTGTGTTTTGGGCTTCTGTTTTTGACCAGAAACCACATCGGCCGTCTCTTCGGCGCTTCCCCCAAAGTGTGTGCGGCGGTGGCTGACCGCATGCCTGTGATTCTCGCGGGATTTCTCTTCCTGGCCGCGGCAAGGGTGGTCACCTCTGGCTTTTACGCCACAGGGCAATCGGGCAGGTCCGTTGTGCTGGTGTACGCGGAAGAGGTCTTTTTGCTGGCTCTCCTTTTGATCCTGCCGGGTTATTTTGGCGAGACAGCGGTTTGGTGGAGCATGAGCGGCGCTCAGATGCTGGTGGGAGTCTGGGCGGTTGTAATGGGGGTCCGGAGCCGTTGACTCTGAGACAGGAAGATGGCGGCTGGGCCCCTTTGATCTGAATAAAAAGAGACCAGGCCATCCGCTGCATATGGCGGCATCTGGCCTGGTCTTTTTATATACACGGGACGGAGAAGAATATGGCCGCTAAAGCGCGGTTCCGCCCCGGCACGGCAAGTAGGGAAGAGCCTTTCCTACTGGATTTCTCCGCAAAGTGTGCTTTTGGAGATTTTTATTTGCGTGACAGATCCCTTTTCTTTTCTTTGATTATGTGATATAATATGTCCCGATAAGAGGTCAAAAGGCTATGAACATTGTATCATCTGGGCAACAGCGGCTGTCTGTTTTCCAGAATCAAAAGGGAGGTGCTCGGGTATGTATGAAACCGTAAAAATATTGCTGGATATCGCGTTTGTTGTTGTCGCGGCAGTGGCGATTTTTTCAGCGATTAAGAAGAAAAAGAAATAGTTAAGACCACATTGTCAGAAGACATAAAAAGGCAGAAGGTGAGGACACGGGGTCATGGACAATAAAAAGATGGTACAGGTATTGGAGCCGATTGTCCGGCTTGAAAATGTGCGTTCTATGGGAGTCATCGGCGACCCGGGATGCGAGGGTCTGGGAACTTACAATATGAAAGTCTACGCCGGCGCTTTAGAGGAGAGCAGCCAGGACGACATTACCCTGATCGCGGGGGATCTGGTGCCGGATGGAACCGGACACCATTACCAGGCGATACAAAAGCTGACAGAGGCGCTGGCGGGGAACCCGGTCTATTGTCTCCGGGGAAACCATGACACCGGCGCATACGCGGAATATTTCGGATTGAAGAATTACGCGCTGCTCACCGACGATTTCGCGGTGGTGGTGCTGGACAACGCGGTTCGCTCCTTTGAGGAGGAAGGGCTTTTGCTGTTAAAGCAGGTTCTCTCCATGGATGAGGTGGAGAGAGCGGTTATCGCGTTCCACATTCCGGTTCCCAATCATTTTATCCAGAACTGTGTCTCCGAGGAGGAGTTTGTTCGATTAAAAAGCGCTTACGCGCCTTGGAAGAGCAAAGTGAAATATCTGCTCTGCGGCCACGTCCATTCCCGTTTTGAAGACCAGGTGGATGGGATTCCCCTGATCTGCACAGGGGGAGGCGGAGCCATGATTGAGGATGTGTCCAAGGATATACGGGCCTGTGACGTGGAGCATCATATCGTTCATTTTTATATGAAAGAAGGTCAGCTGACTCACCGGATCGCGGATCTTTCAGACGACTGTTACAGGCGGGAGCGGGAAGACCCTGTTCTTCGTGATAATCTGGAGGAGACTGTGGGGGGAGAGCTGATGGCCCATTTCCGATACCTGATGTACGCGGACCGGGCTAAGCGCAGAGGAATGAGATGGATTGAGGCCCTCTTCCGCGCCCTGGCGGCATCCGAGTATTATCATGCCCGGAGCTTTTATTCGATCCTTGACCAGCCTGGTCCTTTTACGGAATCGGCTCAGACCTTTGTGCCGGGAGAAGAATTTGAATACAACTATCTCTACCAGATGCTTGCCGGGTACGCGAAGGATCATGAAAGCCCTCTGACGGAACAGGCTTATACAGGAGCGGCCATGGCGGAAAAGGTTCATGGGGCTCTTCTGCGGCAGGCAGAGGATATGGATCATTTCGCTGAAACCATCTATGTGTGCCCGGTCTGCGGGTATGTTATGGTGGGCGCCGCGCCGGAGCGCTGTCCGGTCTGCGGTGGGCCTGAGAAACAGTATGAGATCTACGGCGGAGGATATCTTTAGATTTGAACAGTACAGTAGCTTTTCTGTAAAGGCGATTGATGATGTGCTTGAGTCAGTTGAAATCACTTATAGCGACAGTGGTACAGTATATGTGGCAATAAAAGAGGCGCGGTTTGTTAATAGCTGACATACCGCGCTTTTTCTGCAGATGTTCCATAAACTAAGTGATTTTACAAACCATACATGGGCTTTCCGGCAGCGTTTAATGCCATTAATATTATAAGATCTGTAGAATCGTCATATAAAAGAAAGATTTCAGGACAAAGAGTCTGGGCCGGAAAATGGCCATAGACAGTTAATAAGGAGGACAGGAAATGAAGAAAGTGAACTGGGGCGCCAGCGGTCAGAAAGTACCAGCCATCGCTGTGGGCTGTATGCGGATGAAAGAAGTGACTTTGGAACAGGCGGCGAGGCTGGTGGACACGGCCATGGAAAAGGGAGTGAATTTTTTTGACCATGCGGATATCTACGGCGGCGGGGAGTGTGAAGCGATATTTGCCAGGGCGGTGAAGATGTGCGGCCTGAGACGGGAGGATATGTTTATACAGTCCAAGTGCGGGATCGTGCCGGGAAAGATGTACGATTTTTCCAAAGAGCATATCTTGGCATCCGTGGATGGTTCTCTGAAAAGACTGGAAACCGATTATCTGGATGCCCTGCTGCTGCACAGGCCGGATACATTGTGTGAGCCGGAGGAAGTGGCGGAAGCCTTTGATGTGCTGGAGAGGTCTGGAAAAGTCCGCTATTTTGGCGTGTCAAACCACACCCCCATGGAGATTGAGCTGCTGAAGAAATGTGTTAAGCAGCCCATCACGGCCAATCAGATGCAGTTTGGGGCAGCCCATGCCTCCATGGTCCGGGGCGGCATGGAGGCGAATATGATGACCGAGGGGGCAGTGGACCGGGATGGAGGTATCCTGAATTATTGCCGTGTGCATGATATCACCCTGCAGGCCTGGTCACCGTTTCAGTACGGCATGTTTGAGGGAGTATTTCTCAACAGCGAGAAATTTGAAACCTTAAATCAGAAGATTTGTGAAATCGCTGAAAAGTACAATGTGACGGACACAGCGGTGGCAGTGGCCTGGATCCTGCGTCATCCGGCGGGCATGCAGGTTTTGTCAGGGACCATGACTTTGTCCCGGTTTGAGGAGATCTGCGGGGCTTCCCGGATATGCCTTACCAGGGAAGAGTGGTATGAGATCTACCTGGCAGCGGGAAATATCCTGCCATAATAATCAAGGAGGAAGCCGGATAGCATCAGGTCACAAGGGGCTGTCTGGTTGTATCCATATATCAGAACAGCAGACGGAGGCAGAGACATATGATCTTAAACACAGGGAGCAGAACGGATATACCGGCATATTACAGCAAGTGGTTTTACAACCGGGTCAGGGAAGGATTTGTACTGGTCCGCAATCCTTATTACCCGTCCCAGGTCACAAGATATCGCTTGAGTCCGGACGTCGTGGATATTCTGGTATTCTGCACAAAGAATCCGGAGCCCATGCTGGCGGAGCTGGAGCTTTTGTCTCCCTATACTTGTTTTTGGTTTGTGACGGTTACGCCCTATGAAAAAGATATAGAACCCCATGTCCCTCCTGTAGAAAAAGTGCTGAAAACCATGAAACAGATGGGGGAAAGAGTGGGGACTGACAAGATCAGCTGGAGATATGACCCTGTATTGATCACGGAGAAGTATTCGGTGGACTATCATATCCGGGAATTTGAAAAGATGGCAGGTTTTCTGGGCGGGATTACCAACCAGTGCGTTGTAAGCTTTCTTGACCTGTACGAAAAGACAAAGCGTAATTTCCCAGAGGCCAAGGCAGTGACGGAGGCGGAACAGGAGATTCTGGTGGAAGCGTTTTCCAAAACAGCGGCAAGAAATGGGATGCGGATCCATTTGTGCTGTGAGAAGGAAACTCTGGTTAGGGATCATGTGGATGCCAAAGGCTGCATGTCAAAGGAGATTCTGGAGCAGGCGGCAGGATACAGGCTTCGTGTTCCAAGACAGCGGTACACCAGGCAGGAATGCGCTTGTCTTCTGGGGGCGGATATTGGCGCGTACAACACCTGCGGCCACGGCTGTCTGTACTGCTATGCCAATTATGACCGGAAAACAGTCCTTCGCAATATGGCCTGCCATGATGAGAATTCTCCCTTTTTGATTGGGTATGGGCAGGAGGGGGATGCGATCAAGGATGCGAAACAGGAGTCCTGGAGAGACGGACAGATCAGTATGTTTGACTTGATGTAATGGGGATTTTCCGCCGCGGGGCTAAGTAGGAGAAATCGGCGTGTCTGCCTTGTTTTTGGGGCAGGACACGCCGATTTTGGCTTTACAGTCTCAGGCCTTTGATGTCTTTGACCCGTGAAAGTATCACATTGCAGCCGCAGCTCACCACGCCGGGCAGCGGGTCGATGACTTCCTGAATCAGCTTTTCCATCTCTTCGTTGGAAGAAGCCACAGCGTGGACGTGAAGCTTGTTCCTGCCTGTTACCCGGTAGATCTGTGTGATAATCTCATTCTGTTCCAGTATTTGCGTCACTTGTCCAAGGGATTCCGGGCTGGTTTCAATCTCAAAATAGCAGGACATGGCTCCGCTGATCTTCCGGGGATTGACGATGGTGGTGTATTCTTCGATGATGCCTTTCTGCTCCAGCGCCTGGATGCGGGATTTCACGGCGACCCGGGATATCCCGATCCGCTGGCCGATGTCAGAATAAGATGCCCGGGCATTTTGAATTAAAAGCTGGAGGATCTGCTGGTCTATGGTATCCAATCCATCAAGAAACATGGCAAAGTTCCTTTCTTCATAAACACTGACAACCATATATTACAGGGAAGCTCGCTGATGCTCGCGCGGGTCAGCAACCTTCACTTTGCTCAGGTTGGTGACATTATATCACAAGGAAGCTCGCTGATGCTCGCGTAGGTCAGCAACCTTCGCTTTGCTCAGGTTGGTGACATTATATCACAGTTTGAACAAAAAGTAAATTAAAGATTGACTAAAGGGAACTATAAAGATATAATACTTACAAAACGAAATTAAAAACTTTCTTTTTGAAGGAGACTGAAGAGATGAACAAGGATTTGACAAAAGGGCCGGTTATGAGGTCCATGCTGTTGTTCGCGGTTCCCATGATCCTGGGAAATCTGCTGCAGCAGTGTTACAATGTGGCGGACACCCTGATTGTTGGACAATTTCTCGGAAAGAACGCTTTGGCGGCTGTAGGGTCTTCCTTCACCCTTATGACCTTTCTCACATCCATCCTGCTGGGATTGTGCATGGGCAGCGGGGCTTTATTCTCTATCCGTTTCGGGCAGAAAGATGAGGAGGGGCTGAAAGAGAGCATATGCGCTTCTTTTGCGTTGATCGCGTCCGCCGCGGTGATACTCAATATCCTTGCCTATGCCTGCCTGGATTTTATACAGGTCTTCCTCAGGGTTCCGGAGGATGTGTGGGGCTCCATGAGGGAGTACTTAAGGATTATTTTCTGCGGGATCGCCGCCACGTTTTTGTATAATTATTTTGCCTCTTTTCTCAGAGCGGTAGGCAATTCAGTGGTGCCCCTTGTGTTTCTGGGGGTTTCCGCGGGGCTCAACATTATCCTGGATCTGTGGTTTGTGCTGGGACTGGGGCGGGGTGTGGCTGGAGCGGCTGAGGCGACTGTGATCGCTCAGTATGGTTCAGGGCTGGGCATCGCGGTCTATGCCATGACCAGGTGCGTAGAGCTTAGGGGAATCCGGCGGGGAATAAGAATTCAGTGGAGGTGTGTGAAAGAGATCGCGGGTTTTTCGGTTCTGACCTGTGTCCAGCAGTCTGTCATGAATCTTGGCATTCTCATGGTCCAGGGGCTGGTGAACAGTTTTGGCCCCACGGTTATGGCAGCCTTTGCGGCAGCGGTGAAAATTGACGCTTTTGCCTACATGCCGGTACAGGACTTCGGCAATGCCTTCTCCACTTTTATAGCCCAGAATTACGGCGCGGAAGAAGGTGAGCGCATCCGCGGGGGGCTGAAAGGGGCTATTCTCGCGTCCATGGCTTTTTGTATCCTTGTCTCTGCGCTGGTATGGATTTTCGCCCGCCCGCTGATGACAATGTTTGTAGAGGCAAAGGAGACAAAGACAATCTGGGAAGGAGTTCGCTATCTGCGGATCGAAGGAGCTTTCTACTGCGGGATCGGCTGCCTGTTTTTATTGTATGGCCTGTACAGGGCCTTGGGGAAACCAGGGATGAGTGTGGTGCTGACAGTGATCTCCTTAGGAACCCGGGTGGCCCTGGCCTATGTGCTGTCAGAGATCCCGGCCATTGGCGTGACCGGGATCTGGTGGTCCGTGCCCATAGGCTGGTTTTTGGCGGATGCCGCGGGGATCTTCTATTACATATTTCACAGAAAAGAACTCCTTGGGTGGGAGAGATCAAACATTGGCTGATGATTCTGCTTTCAGTTTTTTTGGCATCCACTTGCGGGAACAGAACAGAAAATGTCCCAGCCTTGTGTCAAACAGCAGGCTGCAGGGATACCTTGTCATGAAATCCGAGCGAAACTCATCGCTGGTGAGCAGTTCTTCTTTGCGCAGAGAGTATGTAGTGTCAGATTCGTACAGTTTGCCCATGTGATGGAGAAACTGTTCAAAGATCTGCAAAGAAACCTGTTGGACCATGGCTGTGTCCCGCATTGCGGCCAGGCCCAGGATCAGCCCCACTCCCCGCCGGATCAGGCGGTCCTCAACACCTAAGAGGATCTGGACCTTGCCGCCGCCGTCAACGTCATAGCACAGGCGGCAGTGAAGGGTCATCCCCATATTCCGGCCATTATAGTCAGCATCCACAAGTTCCGCGCCTATATGGAAAATATCCTCCATGGCCTGTTTTACGATCTGGGCCGCTGTGTCCGAGTCGGAGGACTGGTTATGAAGCTTTTGGGAAGTAGCCACCCCTGTGATCTCCTGGTCCTCTGTCATGATGTGGCCTGTCAGCCAGCCCAGCAGGGTTGCCAGAAAACGGCTGGAGGCCTGACGGGAATACTGTGATGATTTCAGGGTCTTCTTGAGGGCCACCAGGGTCTGCTCCCGAAACGTGTCATGGAGCTTTTTGTGTTTTTCATATCCACGGAAGTGGATAGAGCGCATGTAGGCCTCTTCCTCTGAAAAATGTTTCATGGTGTAATCTTCCAGGTACTTGATCCCTTCCCGGCAGGCGCTCTCATAATTGGAATCATTTTCTATACGATCCATCAATTTTCCAACGATCCGAAAGAGATTGGCATGAGCTGTGTCTATGACATCCACACCGATATTCAGTTGTTCTTTCCACACAAGTTTATTCATAATCGATCAGCTCCTTTGCTTTTAATTCAACTTTTTCCATTGTAATGCTTTCCAGCACTTTTGTCTACTTTCCCGAGTCAAAAAATCCCGGGGATTTTCCCATGGATATAACTTTTGGGTATATACGGGATAACAAAGAGATACTTTCAATGGCTTTCTGATTTGCCTTACAGGCTGTGTCAGAGGGAGAGACCAGTGGAGGATCCTTATTCTCTGTGGGGCGGTTCCGCCGGAGGAAGGATGGCGGCGTGGCTTGGCTCCTACGGTCCGGCGGTCTTTGGATGGGCTGACCTTCCCCGGCCAGGAGCGGCTATCATACAGTCACAGGCCACAGTGATTTTACGGAAAATGATCCGCCTGCCTATGTGTGCGTGGGAGAAAACGACAGAATCGCCAGCTGGCGTACCATGAATGAGACAGCTCCCAAGCTCGCGGAGGCGGATGCCTTTGTCATCGGCTCTCCCGTGTACTTTGCCGACCCGGCGGGAGAAGCGGTTTCCTTTATGGACCGCCTGTTCTTCAGCACCCTGAACATTAACAAGACCATGAAGGTGGGAGCCGCTGTTGTGTCCTGGCGCAGAGGCGGAAACACAGCCACTTTTGATATGCTCAACAAATATTTTTCCATGAACGGGATGCCCATCGCTACCAGCCAGTACTGGAACATGGTTCACGGCAGCACTCCGGAGGAGGTATTAAAGGATGAGGAAGGCATGCAGACCATGCGCACTCTGGGCCGCAACATGGCGTTTTTGATGAAGAGTATCCAGATGGGCAAGGAGAAGCTTGGCCTTCCTGAGAAGGAGAAGACCATATTTACCAGTTTCCACCGCTGATTTTTGAAGAATCCGGCCAAATAGTTTTGACAGGCGCGTTTTAAGGTAAAAAAGTCCGGTATTTTCCCGGGATTAAGGGAAAATACCGGACTTTATTTAAAATTTTGCCGGAAATCAACAAAAGTATCTTGTTTTGTGGTATATTTCAGTTAATCAAATGATCAGGAGGATAAAATAATGAGGACAGCAATCTTGGGAGCGGGAACCATTATACCAGATTTTTTGGAGGCGTCGGAAAAGATCGAGGAGCTGGAGATCCATGCTATCTTCGGCCGGGAGAGCAGTTTGTCTAAGCTGACAGAGCTTCAGAGGCGGTACGGGATCTCAAAGATCTGCCACGACTATGACCGGCTTTTGGAGGACCCGGAGGTAGAGGTGATCTACGTGGCTCTGCCCAATGATCTCCACTATGCCTTTGCCAAAAAAGCGGTTGAGAAGAAAAAACATGTGATTGTGGAAAAGCCCTTTGCCAGCACTTATGAACAGGCCAGGGAGCTGATTGATACTGCGAAGAAGAACCAGGTGATGGTCTTTGAGGCCATCTCCAATCAGTATATGCCTAATTACAAAAAGACCAGGGAGCTTTTGGGAGAGCTGGGAGACGTGAAGATCGTCCAGCTGAATTACTCTCAGTATTCCAGGCGGTACGACCTCTTTAAAGAGGGTCAGGTGCTTCCGGTGTTTGATCCCAGGAAATCCGGCGGCGCTCTGATGGATCTGAATGTGTACAATATCCACTATGTGACCGGGCTGTTCGGAAAGCCGGAGAACATCCACTATATGGCCAATATCCAGCGGGGGATCGACACCTCCGGTATCCTGACCATGGAATACCCGTCCTTTAAGTGTGTCTGTGTGGGTGCCAAGGACTGCAAGGCTCCGGTGTCCATCAATGTCCAGGGGGACAAAGGATTTATCCACAGCGACGACCCTGCCAATGTATATGGGTCTTTCACTTTCGCCCGCAACGGCGGCCAGCCGGAAACCTATGGGCTCAATGAAGGGCTGCCCCGCCTGTACCATGAGTTAAAGGTTTTCGCGGACATGGTTACAGGAAAAGACTACAAGGCAGCCGATGAGTACAACCGCCACACCCTGGAGGTGATGGAGATCCTGGATAAGGCAAGGCGGCAGGTGGGGATTGATTTTGGAGTTTAAAAGGGAATCATTTTTCACGCCACTGTTCGCGGCTTGGGCCGGACCACACCACCTGATTCCGGCCCAGCCGTTTCGCGTCGTATAACATGGTGTCCGCCAGCTTTAAGTAATCCTCCAGCTTATCCCCTGCCTGGGGAGTCATGGTGACGCCTCCCACACTGATGGTTACCCAGGGACTTACCTGAGAGCTGTGGGGAATATGCATATCCTCCACGTCCTGACGTATGCTTTTCAGGAATTCAAAAGCCGACTCTGCCTGACTGCCCAAAAACACTGCCACAAACTCTTCTCCTCCATACCGCGCGAACAGGTCCGTGGACCGTTTAAAGCGGCAGGCTACCTTCTGGGCCACGGAGGTAATGACCTTGTCCCCTGCCGGATGACCGAAGGTATCATTGTAGAGCTTAAACTTATCGATGTCAAATATACAGATAGAGAAAGACAGCTCAAAACGAATGGCCTCCTCCCACCGGGACGCTCCCTCGGTGTCATACCGCCGCCGGTTGGACACGCCGGTAAGCTCATCGATCATGGCCTGCTCCTTAAACTGCATCTGATAATGATAGAGCTGAATATGAGTATATACCCGGGCCTTGATAATAGCCGGGTTAAAGGGCTTGGTTATGTAATCCACGGCTCCAAGCCGTAATCCCCGCTCCTCGTACTGCGCGTCCGACAAGCTGGTGAGAAGTATCACCGGCACATATCGGGTAAGCTCCATGGACTTCAGTTCCTTGAGGAACGCGAATCCATCCATATCCGGCATGACGATATCCAACAGGACCAGAGAATACCCGCCCTTGATAGCGGTCTCCAATCCCTCTTTCGCGGTGTGACGGATGATAAGCTCGTAATTGTCATTTAACATCGAATACAAAAATTCGGTCTGCACTGAACTGTCATCAATCACCAAAATCTTATCCATGAAAAATTCCTCTCATTCTGTTTTAATTCTTATCCCTCTCCCAGGACAGAGTCAGGAATGTTATGTATCCCCGGCATTCTGGTCGCGTCTGCCTCCGGAAATATCCTGTGCCACATACACCGCTGTTTTAGGAAGATCATCCTCGCCTGCGCGGGCCAGCACCACAGAGGCCCTTACCCAGCTCCAGCTGTCTGCCCCATCCCCTGGCTCCTCGGACAGCCTCCGGTACTCAAACACCACACAGGACCGCCACCAACGCAGACGGTTTTTCAGATTCTCTACACCCATGGTACTCAGATACTCTGTTCGGTCGTCCGGGTGGATAAAGTGGTTGGCGTAGATGGTCAGGGCAGTGGTGTAATTTACCTCATTGCCCAGCACGTCTCCCACCCGGCTGAGCTGGTTGACAGCGCGGAACGTATCCTGGTTCAGATTTATGTAATAAGTGGAGAAAAACAGGCTGCTCATGCTGCTGATGATAAATGCCCGATCCTCCAGAGTCTGAATTGCCAGCCCTTCCCGTTCCACTCCCTCCCGGAACGCGTCGTCCACATCCTTCATGCACAAGATGGCAAAGCCAGGGTCCTGATCCGGAATCACCTCCATCAGGTTCCAACGGTAACCATCACCTGCCTTCCGGCGGTAGATCATGGAAAGAGTTTCCTGGCCTCCGCCAGAAACCCGGCGCAGCTGGTCCAGCCGGGTAAATGTGACAAACCGCTCCGCATCCTCCGGATGGATAGCGCCGCTTAAGGCGAATTGGGCCATCTGCCCGGTCATAGGTCCCTCCCCGGGCTGCCAGCCATGTGGGTCCGACTTGAGCACAGCGCACCGGTCCCGTTCCAGATCAACACGGAGAATTTTTCTATATGTAAAGCCATTGCCCTCAGCCATGGATTCCAAAATCTTCTCATAACCGCTTGTCTTCACCGTTCCTTCCTCCAATCACAAATTCCCGCCCCAACCGCTGAATCAGGAATATCCCACCTGTATAGAGCGGGGCCGGGTATCTGTTTTTTATTGTAACACAAGCGGCGATTTAAAGCAACTCAGGTTCAGACTTGTTTTCGGAGATTGTGGCTGTGAACGGTTTTTACCTTCCGGAATTTCTTTTTCAGGCCGACTACACTTGAATGCCATTAAAAATGGTTTTACGGGCATGATGGCTGTTATATTTGATACTGAGGAATTACTGACAATGAGGGAGAAAAATGTATGAAATCAGAAGATGAACGGATGATCCAGCAGATCATCGTGACCGATGTTCTGGACCGCCTGGCGGCAGACAGCAGAAGGGGGACGCTGGGCAGCTGTCCGGATCAGAGACTGCTATGGGGAACGTCATGTGCCCGTTATTCGGTATGCCTTTGGGATCCCTGCGGGGCGGGCTTGCGGCTGGAATCGGCTCCATGTTCTTTGACCTGACTAACCCGGCCTATAT
>CAJUSJ010000054.1 GCA_910588865.1 uncultured Lachnospiraceae bacterium | reverse complement strand
TCCGTCTCAGACAGATATTCCGGTCTCGTCACTTTTTTGTTTCCATGGCCTCCAGCAGGGCATGGAGGCGCTCCACCTCCCTGTGTTCTTCTTCCAGAGCTTTTGTCTTACTTTCCAGCGCCTTTGTCAGCTTTCGGATCTCTTTCTTCTGCTGCTCAACCATATATTCCACTGTGTTGGCATCCAGAATGCTCAAGGCTTTCGAATACATCTCGATCAACTCCCTCTTCTGATATCGAAACTCAAACACTTCCTGATATAGCTCCCGAAATTCCGGATAACACCTCACCACTTCCAGGATATCATCCGGCCTGTCGGAGCCGATAAACGTCAGCCACGCCTCCAGTTTGGTCTTTAAAAAAGCTGCTGGTACACAAAGCATATGTACCCCGCGTACCAAACAGCTTTTCTCTATTTTCCCAGCTTCATCCCTGCCCGCAGCAGCCTAAACATCCGGTCAGCCGCATTTCTATACAATTCTTCCGCCCGGTCCATAGCCTCCTCGACCTCCATGGCCCCGTTAATGGTGGAAAGGATGCTCTCCACTCCAAACTCGTAGATCTTCTCCGCCCCGTCTCCCATACCGCCCACTATAGCCACTGCCGGGATTCCTTTTGCCCGGCAACGCTGTCCGATTCCGCTGGGCACCTTTCCGAAAGCTGACTGCCAGTCCATCCGGCCTTCTCCTGTGACCACCAGATCTGTCCCTTCCAACAATCCGTCAAAATCCATCAGATCCAGCACAGTCTCAATGCCAGACTTTAACGTGGCCTTCAGGAATACACACAGCGCCGCTCCCAGTCCTCCGGCCGCGCCAGCACCTGGGATCTTATCTACATCCATGCCCGTTTTCTCCCGGATCACGGCAGCATAATTCTTCATACCTGCCTCCAACTGGTCTAATATCTCCGGCGTGCCTCCTTTCTGCTTTCCAAATGTATAGGCAGCTCCATCAGGCCCTGTAAGAGGATTGTTCACATCGCACATGACCGTAAATTCCGCCTCTGCTACAGCTGGATCAAGTCCCGCCATATCTATATCTGCCACTTTCAATAAGTCAGAGCCTCTTCCCTCAAGTTCTCTCCCCTGGTTATCCAGGAACCGGATCCCCAGAGCCCTCATGGCCCCCATGCCTCCGTCGTTGGTGGCGCTGCCTCCGATGGCGATGGATATCTTCCTGTATCCCCGCTCCAGCGCATCCCGGATTAGCTCTCCGGTCCCCCGGGTGGTGGTGTTCAGAGGATTTCTCTTCTCCGGCGGAACCATGGGAAGACCGGAAGCCGCCGCCATCTCAATGATGGCACAGTCCTCATGAAAAACCCCATATGAGCTTTCCTCTTCCTCCATCAAAGGCCCATGAACCGTGATAAAACGTTTCTCCCCCTTTGTCACCGCAATCACCGCATCCACTGTACCCTCCCCGCCGTCCGCAATGGGAACCCCCACAATCTCACAGCCAGGAAAAATATTGTTTGCTGACGCTGTCAATAACTCAATAATCTTCTCTGACGATAATGTCCCCTTAAATGAATCTGATGCAAATAAAAATCTCATACGCCCTCCTGCGGTTTCCGTTTTTCCAGTTGTTATTCCTATTCGATTTTATCTTTCCTCTTTCATTGTAATGGAGATCATAAGGTCTGACCAGCATTTTTTACAGTTTTTTCCTGAAATACCACTGTTCACACACAACCCGCCAGCCAGGCCTCCTCCTGCTTTTACCTGCCACAGCGCCCCTGTGAACATCAACCGATCAAGTCCCCGCTTCCTCCAGTTAAACATTCCCGCTATTGACACCTCCTGCTTTTAGAACTATACTCCTAACTGTATTTAAGAAACACAAGAACAGGAGAACAAAAATAAATGAACACCAACACTCTAAACCTTATTGCCGATCTGTCCAACGCCTTCGGCCCCTCGGGCTTTGAGGACGATGTATACCCCATAGCCATGCAGTACTGCCAGGGATTCGCTCAGGTGACCGATGACTGTATGCGCAACATCTACATCCGCCCCAGAGATTTTAGAGGAGACCGCCCCATATTCATGTTAGACGCCCACTGTGACGAGGTGGGCTTTATGGTTCATTCTATCCGGCCAAACGGCTCCATCCGCTTCATCAACATCGGCGGCTGGAACTTAAACTGCCTCCCATCCAGCAAAGTCCTGGTCCGCAACGGGGAAGGCAGGTACATTCCCGGCATCATCGCCTCCAAACCAGTCCACTTTATGAGCGGGGCTGAAAGAAACAGTGCCGCGGCTCCGGCTATTTCCGACTATTCCATTGATGTGGGAGCCACCAGCGCCCGGGAAGCCGAGGAGGTCTTTAAGATACGCATAGGAGAACCCATTGTCTCGGATGTCCAATTCCAATATGACCGGGAGAGGGATGTGATGATGGGAAAAGCCTTTGACTGCCGTATAGGCTGCGCTGCCCTCATAGAGACCATGAGCCGCCTTCACGGCCAGAAGCTGGATGTGGATATTATGGGTGTTCTCTCCTCCCAGGAAGAAGTAGGGGAAAGAGGGGTAAAGGTTGCCGTAAACAAAGTACGGCCCCGAATCGCCATCTGTTTCGAAGGCTGTCCGGCAGACGACACATTTACGGAAGGCTACGCCATCCAGACCGCACTGAAAAAAGGCCCCATGATCCGCTTCATGGACCGGTCTATTATCTGCAATCCCAGGTATCAGCGCTACACCCTGGACCTGGCCGCGAAACAGGGGCTGGCGGTCCAGTCCTCTGTCAGGGAGGGCGGCGGCAACAACGGTGCCATGATCCACAACTCCTTAGATGGGATCCCGGTGATCGTAATCGGCATTCCGGTGCGCTACATCCACTCCCACTATGGCATTGCCTCCCACTTTGACTTTGAGGCAGCGGTACAGCTGGCTGTGGCGGTCATAAGATCCATGAACGAATCGGTCATAGAAAGTTTTTGACACATAATGTGCTGAATGTGTATATCTCCAAGGCAAATCCTCTGTAATCGAGCGGGGAAGACCTGCCTTCCCCGCTCGCGCGCCAGGCCCTGCCAGCTTTGCTGACAAAGTTTATCTCAGGGCCGTGCGCATAAATAAATGACCAGCAAAGACTTATCCTGTGATCACAACACAGACTTCAGATACCGGATGGAGGCTGTAAAGTCTTCATCTGTCTGAGGCTCGCATTTCGCTTCCAGGGTGAGGGTTCCCTGGTAACCGTCCGCCTTCAGAGCCTCCACCTGGCCTTTGATATCCGTCAGCCCCTGTCCCAAGTGCTGCCAGTACATCCGCCCATCTATGAAACGCCCATCTTTTAAGTGTACATTCTTAATATAGGGTTTCAGCTTCTCATAGCCCTCTTTAAAGTGCCGCTCCTCTGCCTCGTACAAATTCCCGGTGTCCCAGATATACCCAAAAGCGGGATGAGCCACTGCCTTCAAAAGCCTCAGACAGCTGTCGCTGGTGTCTGCCCAGGTTCCCGGAAGATTTTCCAGCTGCACCGTGAAGCCCCTGGCCGCCGCTGTTTCCACAGCGCCTCGCAGGATCTCCACTACTCTCTTAAACTCATCTGCTGTCTCTTCCTGTTCCCTCACAATGCCGAACACGATCAGGGTCTTCACACCAATGGTTTCCGCCAAGTCCATGCTCATGGGCAGCAAGTATTTCTGGTAGAGAGGCATCAGGTCATGGCAAACCCCACACTTAAACAGCCCCGGCGACACGGCGGAAAACGTTATGCCGTACTCTTTTCCATACTGTTTCATCCTGTCCCAGGCCTGAGATTCGCAGATGGGAAAACGCTTGGCCTCCACCATGCGGATCTCAAAATTCGTCACGCCTTCCCGGACAGCGGTCTCAAAGATCCTTGGAAACGCCCCTGGTGACCGGTCTGTCAAAACCTCATCTGTAACCGTTGACAATCTCATATATTTTGATCCTTTCTGTCTTTCATCATCACTTTTCCAGATTTTCCGCCATTTCCCGCATCCACTGAATATCCTCTTTTTCAAGCTCCAGTTCAGCGGCTCTCACATTTTCCCGGATCTCTTTCTCCGCGCAGGCGCCGCTGAGGATGGTGACGCAGTCTCCTTGGGCCAAAACCCACGCCAAAGCCAGGCTGGGGATGGTGCACTGGTACTTGTCGCAGAGCCTGCCCCAGCTTTCCGTCATGTCGATGACTTTCTCCATATTGCCGGCCTGGAACCACTTCTTGTTGTACTGGGCTCCCTGGGGCTTGTAATCCTTGGTGTAGGTTCCACTTAAAAGTCCCTGCTCCAGAGGGGAGTATGCCTGGAGCACAATGCCGTTCTCCTTGCAGAGAGGCAGCAGTTCTTCCTCGGTCTGGCGGTCAAGGACACTGTATTTTGCCTGGATGATATCCAGATCTCCGTACTTTAAGTACTCCTGATAACGGGTCTCGGCCGTCTGCAGGTCTTTGACTCCTGTTGTGGCTCCCACATGTTCCACGGACACCGAGGCCACCGCGTTGGCATATTGCCCGCAGATCAGAAGATCCTGGCCCCGGAGATAAGCGCTGATAAACCCAGAGGCAAAATTGTCTCCTACCCCGGTTGTGTCGATACAGTTGGCTTTCCCGTAAGCCGGAACCAATATGACCTCCTGACTGTTCTTGATCAGACAGCCTTCCTTTCCTGATTTGACAATCACATTTTTCACTCAGTATGTATGCCATATCGGAAGCCATTTCTCCGACGCCGCGGACAAGCGGTCCCTGTACATAGAAGGGATGAACCGCATCCACCTCCAGGAACGGGCCCTTCTTTACCGCATGCTGGAAGGAACCAAAGAAATCCCCGGCCTGCGCCATATCCCCAACGTGGAAGTCTATGTGGATATAGAGGATCGTGGAATCCCTGGGACTGGAGGGCGCTATTCGGGTATCTCCTCTTCACTGCCATGGGGTGGAAGATATAGACAAGTTCTTAAAGATCACCAGAACCATCGCGGAGCCTGTCTGACAAACCACAAGCAAAGGCCGGGAACCACTTATAGGATTCCCGGCCTTTTTCCAATCTCTCTATTTTATTTTCCTTCGTAAGTAATGACAGAATCCACCGCGTACCCCTTCAGCTTCTCCCGTCCCTTAAGCCCTGCCAGTTCCATGACAAAACAGATCCTGACCACCTGGCCGCCCAGCTGCTCGATCATCTTAATGATAGCCTCAATGGTGCCTCCCGTGGCGATGAGGTCATCCACGATCACCACCTTCTGCCCAGGCTTTATGGAATCCTTATGCATCTCCACCACAGCGCTTCCATACTCCAGATCATATTCCATGGAAATGGTCTCCCGGGGCAGCTTGCCTTTCTTCCTCACCGGCACAAAGCCCTTGCGCATGGCGTAGGCCACAGGCACGCCGAAGATGAAGCCTCTTGATTCCGGTCCCACCACCACGTCAAAATCCACATCCTTTAAGAATTCCATGATCCCGTCCATGGCCAGACGGAGCCCATCCGGATCCTGCAATATGGTAGTCACATCCCGGAAAATAATCCCCGGCTCCGGAAAATCCGGAATACTTGTCACATAGTCCTCTACTTTTTTCATCTGCCTTCCCTCTCCCTCAAGTCTTTTACGCTGTCCCGGACGATCAGCTTGTTGTCCAGGAATATCCTGCTGTTATCTATGATACCATCTTCGATCCGTTTAAGCAACACCCGGGTTCCCTCTCTGGCCAGATCTCCCATATTCCTCTCCACTGTGGTGAGGCGCATGGTGCCGTACCCGGACATGTCCCAGTTATCAAAACCAATGAGGGAGATATCCCCCGGCACCGTAAGGCCGGCCTCGTTGATGGCAGCCCTGGCGGCAAAGGCCAGCTCGTCATTGAAGCACAGGATAGCGGTGGGTCGTTCCTCAAGCTCCAGAAGCTTCTTAGCCGCCCTGTAGCCGTTGGCGTACCGGTACTCATCCCCTTCCACGGGAATCACATCCGGATTCATCCCGTGGCGGGTCACGGATTTCCTCCATCCCAAGTGCCTCAGACGGGTGGAATCCACCCCCGGAAGCCCTTCGATCACCGCCACCTTCCGGTGTCCCCGGTCCAGAAGGTAGTCCATGGCCCTCTCCATGGCCGTCACCTCGTCTGTCACAACATTGGGCACATCATAGTAGACGATACGGCATATGGCCACCATGGGGATTTGCTTCTCAAGAACCTCCTCTATGAACCCGGAATCCTCCGACCACTGGGAGAGGACGATGATCCCGTCAAACAAGGTGGGGTTTAAGGTTCCCGGCTCATGCATGTCGATGCCCTTTACCGCCACATTGTACTTGCTCCCCACAATATCATAGACACCTGTCAGCACGTCGTGGAGCACAAAAGGGGAAGTCATCTTGCTGATCCTGGAAAAGAACAGCCCTATGGTGTGGGACTTGGAACGTTTTAAGTTGATGGCCGCCTGGTTAGGCACATACCCCATTTCCCTGGCAATATTTAAGATCTTCTGCCTGCTCTCTGATTTTCCCGCTCCCACATCGTTGAGCGCCCTGGATACTGTGGAATAAGACACTCCTGCCTTTTTCGCGATATCCTTGATCGTAACCGCCATGCCGCACCTTCCCCTCACTGCTGTCTTGATTCCGAAGCCAAACATTATTACTTTAACATTTTTCAATCAAATGTTCAATATGCTGTGTAACAATTTTTTCTCCCCGCTGCCCTTCCACTGTCACGTTTTTCAGCACCAGAGTGTCAATGTTGGCGGCAAAGACTCCCATTTTGCTCACCGGCTCCACCCCTTCCAGCATGGCGGGGATATCTGCCTTCACCTCCCTGGCGTAGCTTATCCTCACATCCTCCATCTCCACCTGCTGGATCTTCTTCTCTGGAAGGCCGTAAAGGTAAGCGCCCGCCACATGGCAGTTTGCCGCCTCTATACGGCGGAACTTAAGGGTCCGGATATCCGGTGTCCCGTCGTCTACAGGGAGAGGATCCTTGGAAGACACATATGTGCTGAAACCGTCAGGGTCACAATAGTAGAAGCTGTTGACCACAAAGGGAGTCATCACATGATCCATGCGGATATTTTCAAAAATAATCCCGTCAATTACCGCGTCTTTCCCCCGCCCCCTCCTTGTCTTGATCCGTAGTCCGCGGTCTGTGTGTAGAAAAAGGCAGTCTCTCACTGTCAGATTTCTGATTCCTCCCGCCATCTCGCTGCCCAATGTGACGGAACCGTGTCCGTCTCTCATGCGGCACTGGCGGATAAGGATATCCTCGGATGGCACCTTGTACTTGGATCCCATATAGATTTTTCCTGACTTTACCGCGACACAGTCGTCTCCCACAGAAAAACGGACTCCCGCGATCTCCACTGCCCGGCAGGATTCCGGATCAAGGCCGTCTGTGTTGGGCGAGTCCTTGGGATTTGTTATCGTCATATCCAGAAAACGCAGGTCATGGGAAAAATAGGGATGAAGATTCCAGCTGGGGCTGTTTTGTACCTGAATCCCCTGTATCACCACATGGCCGCAGGAGTTTAAGAAAATCATCCTTGGCCGGAAAGCCCCCTGTCGGGTTTTGGGATCATGCCACCAGTTCTCCTGACTGGCATTGCCGTCGATTACCCCCCGGCCGTAGATCTCCACATTCTCCACATTGATTCCGGTGATAACTGCCGCGAAACAGTCCAGAGGATTTCCCTCCCATGTCCCCAGATTATACTCTTCCTTTTCGTCATAACTCTCGATCAGTCCCGGCAGGACAGGAAAACGCTTCCTGTCAGTATCCGCGGACAGCACCGCTCCCTCTGCCAGCTCCAGACGCAGGCCGCTTTTCAAAAAAAGATTGGTGACCCGATAAACGCCTTTTGGTATCAGTACCCGACCCTTCTTTGGACAGCTCATGATAGCAGCCTGAATAAAATGAGTATCATCCGAAACCCCATCTCCCTTAGCTCCAAAATCCCGGACATCAAGGGTGACAAACTCATAATCTGTCTTCACGGTGATCTCTGTTTCTTCCCCCGCCTTCACCCGGATCGCATACTCCGTATCTGGCTTCAGGCCATAGACACTGTCAATGACCCTCCTTGTCTTTTTATAAAAACTTCCGTTTATATAAATCTCCCTGTCCAGGTCCGACTCATAAACACTCTCGTCATCCATCTCCAGAGTCACACAGCGGGCTGTCTTAAAGATTACCTTCACTTCCATATCACACTCTCTCCTCTCGCCAAAATTTCTTTCCTTATTTTAAAAGGGGACTCCCTTTTCCCGGGAATCCCCTTATTGTACCCAAACCTATTGTTACCCTTTCACGCCGCCAGCCGCGATTCCATCAATAAACGAATCCTGAGCGCAGAAGAACACCACCAGTGACGGAATAATGGAGATCAGGGACATGGCAAGGATTCTGTTCCACTGAAAGCCCACATCGCCGTCCATGGACATGCGCAGGTAGATGGAGTTAGTATATTTATCCATATCAGAGATGTAGATCAATGGTCCCATAAAGTCATTGGATGTCCACATGAACTGGAACAAAGCGCAGGACACCAGTGACGGCTTCAGCATGGGAACGATGACATACCACAGGGTCTTTAAGGAGTTGCAGCCATCGATCTTTGCCGCTTCCTCCAATTCCTTTGGCACGCCTCTTAAGAACTGAATCAACATGAACACAAAGTACGTGTCCGCCGCGAACAGAGACGGAACTACCAAAGGCAGATAGGAGTTGGTCCATCCCCATTTGTTGAACATAATGTACTGAGGAGCGTTGAGAACTACCTGAGGCAGGAACAAGGTAGCCATCATCAGGGAGAACATGATTCCTTTTCCCTTGAAATCAAATCTGGCGAAACCATAGGCAGTGATGGTCGCTGAGACGATGGTAAATACAACTTTTGGAAGCACGATCTTGTAAGTGTTCAGCATGGAGGTAAGCAGATTGATCTTGCCGCCATAGCTCTTAAACGCGTTGTCATAGCCGTCAAACACCGGATTCTTCGGCCAGAACCAGGCGCTTGTAAAGATCTCGGAGTTGGTCTTAAAGGTAGCGCCCACCATCCAGATTAAGGGATACACCATGATAAATCCCACTGCCACCAACAGGACGTAACGGATGACGGTACTGATCTTTCTTCTTTGTTCTCTTGTCATTTTTCTTTACCTCCCGTCTTCGTCAGAATAGTAAACCCACTTTTTCTGGCTTACAAACGCCACTGCCGTCAGCACGCAGACAATGACGAACAGTACCCATGCCTGAGCGCTGGCCATACCCATCTTGTGGCGCAGGAAAGCATTGTTGTAGATCAGGATGGAGATCAGGGTAGTAGCTCCGTTAGGTCCGCCCTTTGTCACCAGGAATGGTCCGTTGAACTCCTGGAACGCCTGGCACAGCTGAGTGATCAGGTTGTAGAAAATAACCGGCGTGATCAAGGGAACAGTGATCTTGAAGAACTGGGTCCATTTCCCCGCTCCGTCAATGGAAGCCGCTTCATAAAGATCCTCAGACACGCCCTTCAGGGCTGCCAGGAAGATGACCATGGCGGAACCGAACTGCCACACCCGCAGCAGAACGATAACTGTCAGAGCCCCATTGGCGCTTGCCATCCAGTTGATCTTCTCCGCGCCGAAAGCCGTGATCACGGTGTTGATCAGACCGTCGGTGTTAAACACGGCCCGCCACAGGATGGCGATGGCGATGGATCCTCCCAAAATAGAGGGGATATAATAGGCTGTCCTGAAGAAGTTCACGCCCTTCAGTTTAAAGTTCAGTATGTACGCGATGAAAAGCGCGAACGCCAATTTCAGCGGCACATCAAAGATCGCGTACTTGAAGGTTACTTTAAATGCCCTTAAGATATCCTCATCTGTAAAAATAGTCTGATAGTTCATCATTCCATGCTTGCTGATGCCTGTAAACAGGTCATAGTTGGTGAAGCTGTAATACAGAGAAGACGCGAAGGGATAGACCTTAAAACACAGAAACCCGATGAGCCACGGCACGATAAACCAGAAGCCAATGTTCTCTGTCAACACTTTGCTAAAGCTTTTTTTCTGCTTCATGCTGTTACCTCCTAAATTTTTCCCCCGCGCGGGGTCCGCGCGGCTGATAGTCCCATGCTGCCGATACAGGGCTATCTCTTTAATTCCTCATCATACTGTTCATATTTTTCCCACAATAATACCTTAAGGTTCCCCGCCTTTTGGAGAGCATATGAAAGCTGACTTTTTTGAGAATCGGTCAGGAATCCGAATCCGCCTTCCTTCTCTCTTCTCTCTAATATTTCAGACACCGCTCCCTTGAAAATACCTCCCAGGGCCTTATAGTGCTCAAATATTTCTTCTGACATCAGTTCTATGGTGTCGATCAGCAGCGCGAGACAGTCTGTGTCTAAAGTACCCAATCCCTGAAAATACCCGACAATATCCTTGTACTTCCCCTTATCCTTTACCGCTTCCCTTACATCCATAAATACCTTTCCTCTTCTTTATATAAGCCGCCGGAGTCAGTTCCGGCGGCTTATGAACATCGGATTAATTAGTTGCCAAGACACTCATTAATGCCCTTCATCAGGTCTTCCGCCGCCTTTGCCGCATCCGATTCTCCGGCGCTGAACTTGCCGAACACCTTGTAGTAAACGCCGTCTGGATTGGCCTTTAAGTCGTTGTGCTCGAACTTAGTGTCAAGAGGGAACTTGGAGAAATTCAGCACCTTGGCATTGGCTTCTTTTACCAGAGCGTTGCCCAGATCTTTCTCGTTGAGCACTGTCACCGCTGCCGCGGAACAAGGAATACCTCTCTCTGTAGAGCAGATCTCTACACCCTCCGGATCATTTAACAGGAAGTTGATCAGCATAGCCGCCTCCTTGGGATGAGCGGAAGTAGCCGCCACCGCGAGACCCATGGAAATCTTGGTGAAACCGCCGTCATGATCGCCGAATTTGATGAACTCGCCGATAACAAACTCCTGGCCAGGCTTGTTGGTACTCTCCTTGATGGCCTGCTCAAACTTGGAAGCAGAAGAATCCCACTCCAGGATCCCGGCATACTTGCCGTCGATCCACTTGGCGTTCTTGTCCAGAGAATCCGCCATATCGCCGTTGATCACCGCAAGGGTCGGGATCACATGGCCGTCCTCCAGCTTCTTTATAAACTCCATACCCTGGGTAATCTCCTCAGCGGTGTACTGGATCTGGTTATCCTGCACCCACGGTTTGCCGTACACAGACTCCAGATAATATACCAGGAAAATCATGCGGTCATATTCGCCCAGTGCCAGCGGATAGTAATCCTCATTAAACGCCTTGAAAGCCTCGCCTGCCGCGAAAAGAGAAGCCTCGTCAGTAGGCACTGCCACGCCTACCTCGTCGAAAGTAGTCTTATTCCAGTAGAACAGCCTTCCGGTCAGGGCCACAGGCACTGCCATCAGCTTCCCGTCAGCCTTACACAGCTCCAGGCTGTCGCTGGGGAACTGGGTTAAATCAAGAACATCGGAGTAATCCTCCAGGTTCGCGAAATTAGTGCCGTTGCCGCTGTAGGACTCGATCCAGTTCCAGTTGATCTGCATCACATCCGCCGCGTTGCCGCCCATGATATTCAGAGCCTGTTTCTCCTCCCAGCCTGACCACGCGCCGTATTCTGTGGTCACGGTGATATTAGGATACTTGGCCATAAACGCGGCCACTGCCTTCTCAGTCGCCTCATGTCTGGAATCTCCGCCCCACCAGGAAAACTTCAGTTCCACTTTCTCGTCTCCGGAAGCGCCAGAAGCGCCGGAAGCGTCGGTGTTTCCGCCACTGTTCCCCCCTGAATTTTCGCCTGAGCCGCTTCCGCCCGCGGAAGAGCCGCCGCATGCCGCAAGTGATACAGCCATTACTGCCGCAAGTGATAATGCCATTACTTTCTTAATGCTTTTTCTCATGATTTCTTCTCCCTTTCTTTTTATTTCCGTCAGCAGAAGATCCGATACCTGTCCGCGGACATTTCACAACACCACTTCCGCCAGAATCCGAACCCCGCCGCTTTCGGTACTACAAATCCCATGCCCTGCCCCCTGCGGCAGAGTCACTTATGTATGCCCCCTCAATCTAACCGGGGATCCTCTGCCATGACACCTGACCCGCCAAACCATACTCTTGGATCCAGTCAGGCCCGCGTAATGCTGATAGAAATCTGCTAATTTGCAAAGGTTTGCACACATTTTCAAAAAATTATGCATATTCGCCATAAGAAAGAACTTTTATTTTAATTATTATGAACAAATATGCAATGTTTTTTTGTATGTTTCCATTCTAGCATCGTTACCACCATCTGTCAATTGGTCAATACGTATAGCTTTAAGATATTTTTTTGTCTGTTTTGACTAATTTTATTAATTTTGTTTTTGTGGTATTATGTAATAGATTGCAAACGTTTGACCGTTTTTCTTTTATTCAAACTCACCATATAGAAAGAACGAGGTACCTAGTTATGGAAATTCTGGACCGCTATATAGACCAGCTTTTGAAAAAGAGCAGCCCCCAGGCTCCTGTATGGAATATCGAAAAGATCAAGGAGGGGAAAAAGCCCTCATGGAACTACATAGACGGCTGCATGATCAAGGCTGTCCTGGAACTGTACCATATCAAAAAAGATCCCGAATATCTGGAATTTGCTGACCGGTTTATTGACTACTTTGTGCGGGAGGATGGCACCATCGCCTCCTATGACCCTGAAGAATACAATCTTGACAATATAAACGCGGGAAAAACTCTTTTTGACCTCTACGAACTCACTGGCAGGGAAAAGTACCGCAAGGCCATTGAAACCGTGTACAGCCAGCTCCGGAAACAGCCCAGAACCTCCACCGGCAATTTCTGGCACAAAAAGATCTATCCCAACCAGATCTGGCTGGATGGACTGTACATGGCCCAGCCTTTCTATATGCAGTATGAGCTTACCTACAACCAGGGAAAAAACTGCCTTGACAGCTATCAGCAGTTCCTGAATGTCTACCGGCTCATGCGGGACCTGCGCAATGGCCTGTACTATCATGCCTACGATGATTCCAGGCAATCCTTCTGGTGCGACAAAGTCACAGGCCTTTCCGACAATTTCTGGCTTCGGGCCCTGGGCTGGTATGCCATGGCCCTCATCGACACCGCGGAGATCATGCCTCCGTCCATGGCCGGGGAGAAAGCTGAATTATCCCGGATCTACCGGGAGCTGATCGACTCCATGCTGCCCTATCAGGATGAGGAGACCGGCATGTGGTACCAGGTGGTAAACCGGGGAGGCATAGCCCCCAACTACTTAGAGACCTCCGGCTCCGCCATCTTTGCCTACGCTATCATGAAGAGCGTCCGTCTGGGACTTTTAGATCCCTCTTTCTTCTCCTTCGGCAAAAAGGCATTTGACGGAATCTGTGGGAAATACCTGTCGGAAAAAGACGGGGAACTGCAGCTTGGCGGGATCTGCCTGGTAGCTGGTCTTGGAAATAAAGAGAAGAGAGAAGGAACCTTTGACTACTATATGAGGGAACCCATTGTACAAAATGACGCCAAGGGAGTCGCGCCGCTGATTCTCGCCTATGTGGAGACCTTATTCGCTGCCCGGCGGCAGCCCTAGAGCCATGCCCTCTGGCCCTTTTCCTTTTATCCCAGCAGCAAAGCGGAGGCTTCAGGATACCTGACCCTGAAGCCTCGGCTTTTGTTTTCTGTAATATGCCACAGGCCAATGCTGTCCGACGGCCTGGTTTTAAACAACACTCTTCACTGCCCGTAAAGAACGCTCCCATCCCCTGGTATGCCCTACTGCCTGGGATGGGCGATATTGTAGGCCACACGCACAGGGTCCTCCCTCTGCACATAGGCCGTGTAGGCCTGAGTGGTAGACATGTCCGAATGGCCCATCATGGCCTGAACGGCGTGGATATCAGCTCCCCCGCTGATCAAGTGGGCCGCAAAGGAATGCCGGAGGGTGTGAGGCGTGATATCCACATCAATCCCCGCCTTTTCCCCATAGCATTTGATAATCTTCCAGAAGCCCTGGCGACTCATGGAGCCTCCGCTGCAGTTAACAAAAAGCCGGGAAGATTCCCTTCCCTTCAAAAGCGCGTCTCTGGCTTCTGCCAGATACCTCTCCAGGGCCTGCCTGGTAACCTTTCCAAAGGGGACTGTCCTCTCTTTATGCTGGTCTTTGCAGGTAATAAACCCTACCGACAAGTTCACATCCTCCAGCTTCAGGCTGATCAGCTCCGAAACCCGGATTCCTGTGGCATAGAGAAGCTCCAACATGGCTTTGTCCCGCAGCTCCTTTGGGGAATCGCCCTTTGGCTGATCTAAGAGGCTGGTCACCTGTTCCACGGACAGGATCTTAGGGGCCTTCTTCTCCACCTTGGGGGCCTTCAAAAGCTCTGCCGGATCCTTCGGGATACGCCCCTGGCAAAATTCATAATGGAAAAACGCTTTCACGGAAGCCAGGACCCTGGATATGGTGGTGGAGGCCCTGCCTGCCCGCTCCAGATACAGGATATAAGAATTCAGGATGGTCCTTGTCACCTTCTCCGGCTCCAGAATCCCGTTGTCCGCCAGGTATTCGGCCATCTGACTTAAATCCCGCCCGTAAGATACTTGTGTGTTCTTGGAGGCCTGCTTCTCCCGCGCAAGATATTCTGTGAATTCCTTTATCTCCAGTTCCATTCCCCGTTTCATTTGTCCTCATTCCCCAAAAATGGCCGTTTTTTAGTCTTCATCTACCATTATAGCCACTTTTTAGGCGAAAATCAAACATATTTTTCCCACTTTTCCTGTTTTTCTTGTTTTTCGTGTTACTGTTCAAATGGGGCGTGTCAACGCGGCCGCATATACCTATTTGGAATCGCCCGGGGCCATGGATCGGAAGGACCGTCTCGCCTCACAGGATCAAGTCTGCCAGCGCCGGATTGATCCATACTTCCAAAAAGCTTCCCGCGGCCGCCAAAATCCCCACCAAAAGCCACACCTTGACCTTTCTCAGATCCTGTCTCTCCCTCACCGCCATGGTCCACACAGCCCAGACTCCGAGATAACACAGTCCATGAGGAAGTACAGACGCCAGCCAGCACACGATCCCCATAACCCCTTTTTCCAGGGTAAATACAGTTATGATGGCCGCCAGAACAAATCCGCCTCCAAAAGCCAGGAGCAAATATCCGGGCGCCGCCAGAGGGGTCATGGCCACCAGGCCTCCAAAACCGGCCTCCCAGAGCCGCTGTCCCAGCACATATCTCCACAGCAGCCGCCTCTCCTCTTCATCCATATTCCGCCCTGTCCCCCAGATCCCATCAAAATAGCCAATCTGCCCAAGCAGTTCCCCGCCCAGCAGATTGGCCCATATGGTTCCGGTGAGAACACCGGCAGTCATGCTCAAAACCCAGAGATTCCAAAACGGAATCCTTCCCATTCTCTTCATAGCGCTGCCCCAGTCTGCCATATATTGCCGCCCCGGTAACTTCTGCCAGGGACATCAAACAATGTTTTTTCATGTTTTCACAATATATGCGGCGGGCTTTTCCTTTATTCCTTCCTGTCAGCCGCCCCTTGCCGCCAGTCTATCTTCCGCTTCCGTACTTTACCGCGTAGGCGGTAATCGCGGCCACGGTCTTGGCATCTGTCATCTTTCCGGCATAGATCAATTCCAGGAGATCCTTAAGCTCCCACGCCTCCACATCGATCACCTCATCCTCATCCAAATGCTGATGAGACGGGATCAGATTCCTGGCCACAAAAATGTCAATCGCCTCATCACAGAACGCCACCGTTGTATTAACGCTCATGAGGTACTCCAGTTTATCTGTGCGGTATCCTGTCTCCTCCTCCAGTTCCCTGTAAGCACAATCGATCTTGGGCTCATCAGGGGCATCCAGCTTGCCTGCCGGGATCTCAAGGGTGTTCCGATCCAGGGCATTGCGGTACTGCCGCACCATGAGGATCTTCCCGTCATCTGTCACAGGGAGCACCGCCGCCGCCCCGTCATGATGAATGAAGTCCCAATGGGCTTCATGACCATTGGCCATCACCGTGTCCTCATAGATCTTGAGGATCGTTCCCTCATATCTCAACTCTCTCTTTAATCGAACCACACTGTCCGCCATGTCTCATACCTCCGTTTTCTCACACCGCTGCCCTCTATTCAATCCACACTCCGGCGGAATCCACCCTTCTCCCGCTGCCGTCAGGGATCACCTTGTCCACCTGCATGTCTCCATTAACCGGATCACAGTAATAGGACTTGCCCTGCCAATCAATCCATCCGGTGACCATATAGCCTCTGGAATCAAAATAATACCACTTTCCGTCTATCATCTGCCAGTTGTTCACCGTATAGCTGCTGTCCTCGTTGCGGTACCACCAGCCCCCGTTGTCATGGATCCAGCCGTACTGGCTGTATTCCTTCGGAACCGACTGTCCCGGCTCTGTCATGTTGGAAGGGATATCGTTGTTATACTGAGCCCGCAGCCGTTCCGCTGTCTCGTTGTCAATGTAGGAGGTTTCCTCCGCCTGCTGCCATTCGCTTTTGGTGCTCTCATTTTTCATATTCACTGCCCGGACCCGAAAACCGTAGGTTCCCTCCTTGCGCATGAGATTTCCAAAATCAATCTTTGTATCTGTCACTTTCTGAAGCTCCCCAACAGCCTTGTCATTGCGGTAGAGGCGCACCTCATAATACCCGGCGTTCTCCGCCTCAAACCAGCCGGCCCCTGTCTGGGAGGTCCACCAGACGTCTTTGACCTCTCCTACCCGCTCCTGCATGGACTCCAGTGTGATGGTCAGAACCAGGGTGTAGGAGTCCACCTTCTTTCCGCTGACATAAGTTCCGCCTTTGATCTTCACATTATCCTTTACCACAGAAAAATAATACCCATCCTCGGCGTTGAGCGTAACCGTGATCTTGGGAGTATCTGTGCTCTTCCACCGGCCTCCCTCATTGAGGATCTCCACTTCGCCTACATAGTAGTTAGCTTTCTTTGTGGTGATCTCAATATCATCCGTGGAATACTCTCCTCCTACTTCCAGATTGTTCTCAATCTCCAGATTAATGGCCGTGATCTTCTTGCTGGCCGCGAATGTCTGGAGGGGAACCGCAGTGGCTGTCACAACAAAGGACAGCAGGAACACCATTATCTTTGTTATCTTTTTCATGGCCCACCCTTCCTTTCTCTCTCTTTCTTTAACTCTATTCTTTCTTTACCCAGATGTCAACAAAATTTTTTCTTAACGAAATCCTTACCGCGCCGCGCCAAATCTTCTGCCCGGCGGATAATCGAGTAGGGGAAGTTTCCTCCCTGCTCGCCGTGCCGGGGCGGGGCCGCGCAAATGGCCACATTTCCTTTCCGCCCCTTGTACATAGAAAAAGAGACCATGTACGGAACACAGTCTCTCCTTTTTTCTATTTTGCATAATCGGTAACTCTCGATTCGCGGATCACGTTGACACGGATCTGTCCGGGATACTCCATAGACTCCTCTATCTTTTTGGAAATCTCCCTTGCCAGCAACACCATGTCGTCATCATTGACCTGTTCCGGAATCACCATAACCCGGACCTCACGGCCTGCCTGAATGGCAAATGACTTGTCCACTCCCTTAAAGGAATCCGTGATTTCCTCTAACTGTTTCAGTCTGTTCGTATATGTCTCCAGGGTCTCTCTCCTCGCGCCTGGCCTCGCGGCTGATATGGTATCTGCCGCCTGGACGATGCACGAGATGAGACTCTCAGGTTCAACATCGCCATGATGGGATTCTACCGCGTTGATGACTGTGACAGACTCTTTATACTTTCTGCACAGCTCCGCTCCCAGTTTCACATGGGAACCCTCCATCTCATGGTCAATGGATTTACCAATATCATGTAATAAACCGGCTCTCTTTGCCATGCGGACATCCACGCCGATCTCCGCCGCCAAGAGTCCTGATAACTGGGCAACCTCAATGGAATGCTTCAGAGCATTCTGCCCATAGCTGGTCCTGAACTTCATCTTTCCCAGAAGTTTCACCAGTTCCGGATGGATACCATGGATGCCTACCTCCAGAGTCGCTGCCTCCCCATCCTCTCTCATATTGACTTCTACTTCTTTCTGCGCCTTCTCCACCATCTCTTCGATCCTGGCCGGATGGATACGTCCATCCACGATCAGGCGCTCTAAGGCAATCCTCGCCACTTCTCTTCTCACCGGGTCAAAACCCGACAGCACCACTGCCTCCGGGGTATCGTCAATAATCAGTTCTACCCCTGTCATTGTCTCCAATGTGCGGATATTCCGGCCTTCCCGTCCAATGATCCGGCCCTTCATCTCGTCATTGGGAAGCTGTACCACAGAAACCGTAGTCTCTGCCACATGGTCGGCGGCACATCTCTGGATCGCCGTCACCACATACTCCTTTGCCTTCTTCTCAGCCTCTTCCCTGGCCCTGCTCTCCATATCCTTGATCATCCTGGCGGTGTCATGCTTCACATCATCCTCCACGGACTTCAACAGATATTCCTTGGCCTGTTCTGAGGTGAGTCCCGAGATCCTCTCCAGTTCCTCCTGCCTCTTGTTCTGCAGTTCTTCCGCCTCCGCCAGCTTCCGGCTCAAATTCTCTTCCCGGGCTGTCAGGCTTGTCTCCCTGCGCTCCAGGGTTTCGGACTTTTTGTCCAGGTTCTCTTCTTTGTTCAGTACTCGTCTTTCATACCTTTGAAGCTCTGCTCTTCGTTCCTTGGTTTCTTTGTCTAACTCATTCTTTGTCCGTATGGACTCTTCCTTGGCTTCCAGGAGAGCTTCACGTTTTTTTGTCTCTGCGGTTTTTAATGCCTCATCTATTATCTCTCTCGACTTCTCTTCCGCGCTGCCGATCTTGCTTTCATACGTCTTCTTCCGGTATGCGGTAGCCAGTCCCCAGGTAATAGGAGCCACGATCACAATCGTAGCTATCACAGCTATTATCGTCACAGGAGCACCTCCTTATTCAGTTTTCATTGTACAACAATACAACACTACAATTTTAAACTGTTTTATACATTATGTCAAGTGTCCAAGTCTATTTCCATACGGAGTTGTATAAATTGTGTTACGGTTCCACCATGACGGATCACCCCGCTGATCCGTCATGGGCCAATACCGTTATGGAGCCAGAGCATAGGCCCCATCGCCGCGGGGCATGGGAAACCAGCGTCAGCTGTCAGGATATTCCTCCATGGCCCCGTAGATCTCGTCAAAGGAAAAACCCTTTCTTGCCAGGGACGCCGCTATCCGGGCCCGCTCCTTAGGCGGAGTGACTCCCTTTTCATATCCTTTCTTTCTCAAATGCTTTAGAATCTGCTCTCTCTCATCCACAGGCTGCTCCTCCAGAAGACGTCCTATGTCCTCCCGGTCAAGCCCCTTGTCTCTCAATTCAAACTCTATCTGTTTCCTGCTTTTTCTGCTGCCGTAGACCCGTATGTAGTTTCTTCCATAATTTTCATCATCCACAAACCGGTATTCTTTCAAAAATCCCACCGCATAGTCTATGGCCGCCTCAGGGTAAAATCCCTCTCTCAGCTTCCGCCGGATCTCCTGCTCCGTCCTGTCCCGGGCCTTAAGCAGGTAGAGACACCTCTCCTTGGCCCTCTTAAACAGCACCTCTCTCAGGATCTGATCATAGACAGAGGAGGGCAGCTGGCCGCCCTCCTCCACCTCATACTTTCTCAGTTCCCCCCTGTACAATACAAAGGTAAGCTCCTCATCCGTCAGAACCTTGCTCCTTCTCTTGTCCAAAGGGACTATGGCCACTATCTCCATGGCTCTCCTCGCTTTTCTATGGAGTCTCTCAATGATCTGGCCTCTGGAAAAAACAGCTTTGGGCCAAAACCGCTGCCGTCACTCAACACCAAGGGCTCCCCACAGGCCCGGCTATCCTGTCAGGCCTCTGTGTTATCCTCCTCGGAGGTGGGCATAACCTCTGTCGGAGCATTGTCTTCCGCCTCGGCGGGACGCTCCGCCGCCTTGCTTCCCCTGGTCTTTTTCTCAGGCTTCTCAGGCTTTTCCGGCTTCTCCGCCTTTGCGCCGGAGGGTTCCCCGGCTCCGTCAGAATTCCCCAGGCCGTAGATGCTCCGAACCTTGTTCTCCACCTCCTGGCATACTTCCGGGTTGTCTCTCAGATAAGTCTTGGCATTCTCCCGGCCCTGGCCGATCTTTTTGCCCTGGTAGGCGTACCAGGCACCGCTCTTCTCAATAATATTCTCTTTTTCTGCCAGATCCAGGATATCCCCTTCCTTGGAAATGCCTTTTCCAAACATGATGTCAAACTCCGCCTCCTTAAATGGGGGAGAGATCTTGTTCTTCACCACCTTCACCTTTGCCCGGCTTCCCACTATACCGCCTGCCTGCTTTAAGCTCTCCCCTTTCCGCACCTCCATGCGGACCGAGGCATAGAACTTTAAGGCCCTGCCTCCTGTGGTGGTCTCTGGATTGCCGAACATGACTCCGATCTTCTCCCTGACCTGGTTGATGAAAATCACGCTGCAGTTGTACTTGCTGATAATACCGGTCAGCTTCCGCAGGGCCTGGGACATAAGTCTGGCCTGAAGGCCCATATGGGAATCCCCCATCTCCCCCTCAATCTCCGCCTTGGGCACCAGGGCTGCCACGGAGTCCACGATAACAATATCCACTGCCCCGGAACGAACCATGGTCTCCGTGATCTCCAGCGCCTGCTCCCCATTATCCGGCTGGGAGATGTAGAGATTGTCGATATCAACCCCGATGTTCCTGGCGTAAACCGGATCTAAGGCGTGCTCGGCGTCAATGAAACCAGCGATCCCGCCTCTCTTCTGAACCTCAGCCACCATGTGCAGGGCCACGGTGGTCTTACCGCTGGACTCAGGGCCGTAGACTTCTATAACCCGTCCCTTGGGGATGCCGCCAAGCCCCAGGGCGATATCCAGGCTCAGGGAACCTGTGGGCACTGTCTCAATATTCATATTCTTGCCAGAATCCCCAAGCTTCATCACCGACCCCTTGCCATAGGCCTTCTCAATCTGTGTAATAGCGCCTTCCAGTGCCTTTAACTTCTCTTCTCTATCCATAAATAATCCCTCTCTTCTTCAAAACTCGAACAAACGTTCTTTTTCATTATCATAATATATATATCCCCAAATGTCAACCTAAATCTGTATTTTTTATCAACCCGAAAAATCCCGGCGTTACGGTTCACACGCGTTCACAGCAACTGGCAAAAATCCGCGAAAATCGCCTGCGGCCATGGGATTTTCTCTCCAGTCCAGTTTATCATACAGTCAGCGCGGCAGGCGCGCGGACCTGCCTGAACAGCAGCATCCGGCCGCCGTTCACTCCACAACAGACCTGCCGTGAACCAGCAATATCAAACCAGCCGGCGGTCCCCCTGACACCCATAGGCTTCACCCCATTCCTTTTTTGACATTCCGCACCTGAATCCGCGATGAATCATCACCTGAGAAACAAGAATTTCCTGAATTCCGCAAAAAGACCCTTTCGCGTGAAATCGTATTACCAGTATAACCTCCGCTTAATTGGACGTCAAGTTTTTTCTTTTTCGCCGGGGCAGACTCCGCGCGGACCATTGCCCCGGGGTGATCTGTTACGGAGTGAACAGCAAGCAAAAGATTCCACCCGCGCCGCCGGATGGGAGGCACAGGTGAAACATACAGGATCCAAACAATCACCCCGCGGGTTCGGTCAGATCCAGGGCGCTGTAGTCAATCCTTCTCTCCTTAAAATAATACTCTTTATCCCGCTCACCTATTTCCCGCAGAACCCCGCACGGATTTCCCACCGCCACCACGTTGGAAGGAATATCCTTTGTGACAACGCTTCCGGCTCCGATAACCGTATTGTCGCCAATGGTGATGCCTGGCAGAACAATCACGCCCGCGCCAAGCCAGCAATTTCTGCCGATCCGGACAGGCATATTATATTGGTACTCCCGCTGCCTAAGCTCGGGCAGGATCGGATGGCCCGCTGTGGCGATGGTCACGTTGGGGCCCAGCATGGTATGATCCCCAACATAGATATGGGTGTCATCCACCAGTGTCAGATTAAAATTAGCATAAACTCCTTTTCCAAAATGTACATGGCCGCCGCCGAAATTAGAGCGCAGGGGCGGTTCTATATAGCACCCTTCCCCGATTTCAGCAAACATCTCCTTCAACATAGCTGCCCTCTTTTCCCCTTCTGTAGGCCGGGTCATATTAAAATCATAGAGACGGTTAAGCCGCCTGGCCTGCTCCTTCATGATCTCCGGATCACCAGGGAAATAAAGCTCCCCTGTGTGCAGCCTGTCTTTCATTTTGCTCATTTATATCTGCCTCCCTTCCTATTCTCGCGGATAAATGGTAAATCAGAGGCTGTTTTCCTCTGTTTCCCAGATATCATTATACACGTAAAACACCCCGGCGCAAACAGGATTTTCTATTGATTGTCCATTTTCAATATGTTACATTAATAATCTGAATTTCCATCAAAAGAAAGCGAAGGTTATTTTATGAAGATCAGCCAGGTTTCCAAAATATTTGATATTCCTGCCGAAACACCGCGTTTTATTGAACGGGAAGGCTTTGTCCATCCCTCACGGAGCGGCGACGGCCACAACATGGGGGGCCGCGGGAGGCTATATCATAGGAGTCGGCTCTATGGGCGCAGGCAGCAGCCTTGGCAAAATGGACCCGGTTGCTTTCGGCGATGCCCTTCTGGTCAATGTGGAAGGAGAAAAGGTAGGGCCTGCCAATGAACATTATACAAAACTGTATGAGGTAAATATCTCTCAGTCAGACGGTCAGACATACAGCATCTATCCAGCCGATATCTCAGAGTACTCCAAAGGAGGAACGTTGGAAGTCATGGTGCCTATTATCACCGGCCCGTTCTATGGCATGGTCCACAGGGCAGGCACCATCGCCGGACTGGCAGTGGATGAAGAGATGCGTGTGATCCGGGAAGACCAGACTGTTATTGAAAATCTCTACGCTGCCGGCGAATTGATCTATGGAAACTGGTTCAATGGCAATTATCCCATGAGCGGTACTGGTCTGGGAGGATGCGTCAGCAGCGGGCGGATCGCGGCTCATACAATCCTGGCAGATCATTAACGCGGAAAAAGGTGTGGTTGAACCGCCTGCCGCGATATAGCGCGTCACTTTCATAAGCCCCTGTGCCACTGAGATCACGGGGGCTGTCTTCTTACCCAGTTCTGCCCTGTGCCTCACCGCCCAGGCCAGGTTACTGTTCACAGGTGCCCTGTGAACGTAACAGCATATGCCCATTTAAAATCGCCTACAGCGATGGGGGCATATGCTTTGCTCCCATAACAGTATTGGCCCATGGCTGTCTTTATGGGACAGAACGGCGCGGGAAAGACAACATTTTTTGATATCTTCGGTTTTTTACATGACTGCCTCTCCAGCAATGTCCGGTCTGCTTTGGCAAAACGCGGGGGATTTCAGGAAGTTGTTTCCCGTGATCAGACAGGAGACCTGCGATTTGAGATTAAATTCCGCCCCTCTCCAGGTGAACCGGTGATTACCTATGAACTTACAATCGGATTAAATGAAAAATCAGTCCCTGCTGTCAAAAAAGAAGTCATGCGGTTTCGGCGAGGGCAATACGGAGCGCCTTGGAAAATTTTAGACTTCGCTAATGGACAAGGCGTTGCCGCTGAAGGTGATCCGCAGTCTTATGAGGACGTGCAAAGGGCAAACCGGGCCCCACAGAAAGTATCTGCCCCCGACATACTCGCGGTAAAAGGATTAGGTCAATTTGAAAATTTCCCTGCTATGGCTTCCCTCAGAAAGTTAATCGAAGACTGGTATGTATCTGATTTTCATATAGAAAACGCCCGGGGCAGGCAGGAGGCCGGATACAGTGAATCGCTTTCCACTACAGGAGACAATCTGGCGCAGGTCGCTAAATATCTGTATGACAATCACAGGGAACGATTTGATTCTCTTCTGAAGGCTATGAGAGAACGGGTACCCGGAGTGACCAATGTAGAGGCCAAAGTGACAGAGGATGGATATGTCATCCTCCGATTTCAGGATGGCCAGTTCAAAAATCCATTTTCCTCTAAATTTGTTTCGGATGGAACAATCAAGATGTTTACGTATCTGGTTTTATTGAGTGATCCAACCCCCCATGCGCTGCTTTGTGTTGAGGAACCCGAGAATCAACTGTATCCTGAGCTCCTGCCCCAGCTGGCAGAAGAATTCAGGCACTACTCAAACATAGGTGGGCAGGTTTTTATCTTAATTATACCAGAACATCAGCAGATAGAAGGCGCTAAACGGATCGCTCTGTATATGGATATTGAAAATAATACTTCCGTCAGTTTTCAGTTTTTCGTTAGTGGTGTTCAGCGTTTAGCAGAGCAATAATGCCGCTGAATAGATGAGCATTGGGCTTGCTTTGTCAGACGCATGAAGGAAAATCCGCTATCCAAATGGGGCCGTCGGTAACATCTCGCAAAAGACCCAATACTATCCTTCAGCCCCAAAGAAACTTATTTACGCAATCCTCTCTACCTGGGCAAACGCCTCCCAAAATCTTTCCATACATACCTTTGAGCCAGTGGACACCCTAACCCAGCCTTTCAGAATCCCACTGCCGTAATCTCTGACCCACACGTCTTTCTTCTTTAATTCCTCCACAACCACCCGAGAGTCCCTGTGAGGCAAAAACAGCACATAATTTCCTTCCATGGATAGGGTTTTATAACCTGCCTGTCTAAGCTTTTCTGTTATCCATATCCGCCCCTCTTTCTCCGTCCGCGCAAGACTGGCAATCAACTCCTGATTGTTAATTACTTCCATGGCAAATAAAACAGCAACCGTATTTACATTAAATGTAGATTCTGCTTTCTCTATGTATTCAATCAGCTTCGCATCCCCTGATACATACCCGATCCTCAGTCCTGCCATGGAAAATAACTTTGAGAATGTCCGCAAAACTAGGAGATTATCATATTCTTTGATCAAAGGCATAAAGGTATGTCCATAAAAATAGTGATATGCCTCATCAATCACCACAACCGCCCCCGCTTCCTGTCCCCGCTCAACCACTGCCCTCACAGCCTCATTGCTGTATGTATATCCAACAGGGCTGTTAGGGTTTACGAGAATAATAATCCCTGTATCCTGATCAATGGCATCCAATATTTTGCCGGCTTTAATGGTGTAATCCTCTTCATAATCAATCGTCTCATGTCTCATGCCAAACATATGGGCATACACACCATACATCTCAAAAGTAGGCGTTACAGTCAAAAGTTTCTTTCCCGACTGACCAAAACACTGAAAAATCAGCCTCATTGCCTCATCAGAACCAGCAGTAACAGAAATATTCTCAAAGGCAATATGATTGTGATCAGCCAACAGTTCCATGAGTCTGTCCTTTTCTGGATATTTTGCAATATATTGAGAGGAGATATTTGAACTCACCTTATGAACAATCTCTTCTGGCAGACCTTCCGGATTTTCATTCATGTCAAGCCGAAGGACACCTGCTCTCTGTTCATGAAACTTTACCCGGTACAGGTCTTTTATATTTTCATTTACATAATACATATATTCCCTCCTCATCTATCGCTCCAGAATCGTATACCAGCGGTCTGTCTCGCTGTACTCCTTTTCCTCGTTCAGGTGAGGCAGCATCCCCTGTTCCGCAATCCTGAATCCAGCCTCCAGCCAGCTTTTGTAAATACAGTTGTATTCCTTCTCTGTGCGGTAGATCACATCGTAGTCTGCTTTAAGCGCTTCCGAATAAAAACGGTCTAAAGTAAGTCTTTCCGAAACCGCTATGGTCTCTGTAAAATAAACCTTCGCATGCTCTTCCATCTTTTCCAGCAGCTGTTCCATTCCCTCGATCAAAACTTCATCATTGATATACATCATAACACCGCAGATCCAAAGACGGTTGAAACGACGCAGAAGCTTGTCCTGTGGAAGGCAGCAGAATTCTTCAAATCCATAATTTAAAAAATCATATTTTCTTTCTGGATATTGATTGCGTTCTCTGGCACATTTGATCATCTCCGCGGACATATCTGTTCCACAATAATAACCGCTTCTTGGAATTAACACCTCTGCCCAGCGGCCGATGCCACAGCCAATGTCCAGCACATTACATGTGTCGTTAATATCCATTTTAGGAAGGATATTTTCCTTTTCAAATGTATTCCATGCCAGGGCATACTCTGGATTCTGGTCGCCTAAGAGTACGGAGACATAGGGGTTGGCCATATCGTTTATGGTTTTGGCTCTGTTGTTGTAGAAATTTCTTGTGTTGTCTGTGTTTATTGCTATTTTTTTGCCGTAGACGCGGGTTGGGTTCATATTAAGATTCCTCCTTTAAACTACTTTTTCATGCCCCAGTATTTCTAAATACAATTCCTTATGTTTATTCACATAATCTTCATAAAGATAATGTCGTTCAACTTTTCTTCTTCCTTTAATTCCCATTTCTAATCTTATGTTTTTATTTATCAGCAAAGCATTTATACCTTCAGCCAAGGCCTGTGATGACATATAATTCACTGCCAGTCCACACTTTGAAAAGTCTATTAACTCTTCTATCATTGTTCCTTTAAAACATACAATAGGAATTTGAGCTGCCATAGCCTCTATTGCCATAATCCCAAATGATTCTGCTAATGACGGCATAAGAAAAATATCACACATGACAAGGTACTCTGCCATTTTTCTATCATCACTAACCCAGCCCAACTCATAGACTTTATATGATTTTCTAATATCTTCCCTAACTTCACCGTTTCCTACCACGAAAAGCACAATCTTTTCTCTAAACTCCAACAATGTTAAAGCATCAAAAATATAACTACAACCTTTAATCGGATTATCTTCTACACGAAATCCAATTAAAATTTTGTCTTGATCAAATTTATATTGTCTTCTCAGATTATCTCTCTTTTCTAGCTTAAAATTTTCTATATTTATTCCAAAAGGGATCCTATGAATTTTATCAAAATGGTTTGTAATCGGACTATTCTTCAAGTAATCTTCCATGAATTTTGACGCCACTATAATATGAGGATTTATTTGCTTTAAAACATCATATTTTATATTCCACATTTTTTTAGTACAATCAAATCTCATCTCGAATCCACTCTCACTGATCCTATCACAATTTCCACATCCCACTTTCCATCTTTTACACCCCAATGGATAAACACAATTTCCAGTTACTATCCATGGATCGTGGATTGTCCAAAATACCTTCTTAGTATTCA
>CAJUSJ010000053.1 GCA_910588865.1 uncultured Lachnospiraceae bacterium | reverse complement strand
GAAAGACAATGGGAAATGTTTCTTCGACATGAACTTTGCCATTATGTAAGCCATGATTTATGGTATAGGTTGATTTTGGACCTGGTGCAAAAAATACATTGGTTTAATCCTGCAATTTACTTTTTTGCACTGAAATTTTATGATATGAGTGAATTGGCATGTGACAGTGTAGCTACAAAAGATTTAACAATGGAGCAAAAAGGACAATATGCCCGTCTCCTGAGTAGTGTTTCATATCAAAGCAGGGAGACAGCTATGTTAGCCGGATTTTGTGGAAATAGTTATAAAAGAGCAGAGAGGAGAGTTTACAATATTATGAGATATGAAAAAACAAAGTTGAGTGTAGCCTTTTTGGCAGCGATAATTGTATTTGTATGTTCAGTTCCTATGGTTTCTTATGCGTCAATTATGGCAGTGCAGAAGGTAGAAACAAAAATCATAGATGATTATGCGAATAAGCGTGATGTCATAGAAACGATGGAACCTATATATGAATTGGAGGAAGTGCTTGAAGTGGCAGATGCTGATATTATATTGAATGGAAGTATTGTAGTAAATTAATTTATTAGGATTATTTTCAATAAGTTTGGATTGATGATATTAAAATACCCTATTCACGAGATTAATAGGGACAGGGTATATTTAATATAAAATTTACGAAAGGAGGAGATGAATAATGACAAATCCTGCAATCAGTAGCCAGTTTAGAATTAACAAATGTTTGTAATATCCACTGTAAACATTGCTACGGCAATTTTGGAGATAGAAATGTTCCGTATACGTTGACTTACGAGAAGGTTCTGGACAGGGACTATTATTTGAAAATATTGAACAATTAAATAATTATAAAAATGCACAAAATACTCTTTCAGTTAAATTTCCGGGATTTGTTCAGGATATGGCTGAAATACAAATGGAAGGAATAACAAGAAAAAATTGTGGCGCTATCCGTTCAGAATTAAGTATAGACGTTTTTGGAAATATAAAGTTATGCAATATGGATTCAGGAGATGATTTTAGATTAAATATGGGAAATGTTTTGGAAATTTCCATTGAATGTTTGATTTAAAACTGAAATACAATGAATCTGTTTAAATATAATCAAACATGGAATACGGGAAGGAGCGACACATGGATACTATATTGAAAGTAACGAATGTGGGAAAGAGCTACCGTGATTTTAAACTGTCGGATATGAATTTTGAGATAAAAAAGGGAAGAATAGCCGGACTGATCGGAGAAAACGGGGCTGGCAAGACGACTCTTCTGAGCCTGATCCTGGATCAGAGAAGGCCAGACACCGGGAATATACATATATTTGGAAAAAATATAGCGAACCACGGCAGGGAGATAAAACAGAAAATAGGCTTTTATAACGATGAATGCTGCTTTCATCCCTGCTTTACCGGTAAAGATATGGATAAAATATTGAGATCCATATATAAGGAGCGGGACAGCGGACTGTATAGGGAATATCTGTCCCGGTTGAAAGTCCCTGCTGACAGGAAGATCAAAGATCTGTCCAAAGGGACCAAAAATAAATTGATGCTGGCGGCCTCCATGGCTTACCGCCCTTCTCTCCTGGTCTTTGACGAGATCACCTCTGGCCTGGACCCTATAATAAGAAGCAGTGTCCTGGGTATGATAAAAAAATACGCGGAAGCTTCCCAGGCCACGGTGTTCTTTTCCACACATATTACCACTGATCTGGAAAATTTCGCGGATGAAATCTTATTTATACACGGTGGAAAACTGGTATTTCAAAAAGAAATAAAAGATCTGCGGGAAAATTATGTTATTTACAAGTGTCATCGGGACAAATACAGAGGGCTGTCTAAAAAAGGGCTGGAAAGGGTTTTGTTTTCCGGGGAGAATGCCCTTATACTGACATCAAAAACCGAGGTTTTAGAAGAGGCGCTGGAGGTGTATAAGATTCCTGACATGGAGGATATGATGCACATGTATGTGGAAGGAGAGAGGTGCGGATGACCGGTTTGCTGAAAAAGGATTTTATGTTGATCATGAAAAATATTTCCCCGGCATATTTTCTGGCAATCCTGCCGCCGGTTGTGGTGTCCCTGAACAATCCTGCCTATTTCCTTTTTATCCTGTCGGTGACAGTGGGATTTTTATCCGCGGCGCAGGTCTCGACAACGCTGGATTTAGACGAAAAGGTTCATTGGCAGAGAAATGTTATGTCAATGCCTGTCAGCATAGCTGGCATTGCTATGAGCAAATATATTCTGACCCTTATTTTGGCGGGACTGGCAGGGGCGGCGGTGGCGCTGATATCCAGCATTTACCTGAAAGACGTGGTGGTAATCTATGGAGTGATTACTTTGCTGATGGTGGTGTTTTATAATGCTGTGGTCATCCCTGTGTCTTACCGGTTCGGAACAGGGGCCAGCAGGTATTTCATCATGTTTTTTATTTCTGTTCCCATTATGTTTGTGTATATTTTTAAGATATTTGATATTGATTTTCAAAAAATACTTATGAGCCTGGAACTGAAAACATTGTATTTGCTGATGTGGGCCCTGGGCGCGGCCTCCCTGGCTGTGTCGGTTCTGATCACCATCCGGGTGATTAGAAAATGCCTGTCTGGACCTGGATCTCGGACTGCTCCGGAGCAACTTAAAGGAGATTGAAAGCGGCCTCTATCAGTACTCCCTGAGAAAAGATTTACTTGAACTGGCAAAAGATATGCGGCTTGTATCCGGTCCTCCGGAAAGCTTAAAGCCGCTGAATGTGGGGAGCCTGATGTTTTCAGAACAGCCGGAACGATATTTCCGTTATGCCAGGATTGAGATCGTGGATATACCGGATCCAACAGGAACCAACATGGTGGAAAAGACATTTACCGGCCCTATCCAGAGGCAGTTAAAAGACGCCCTGCCTCCATAGAGATCACCAGCTTTCCGGGATTTGACAGAAGCATTTCTGACAGTGATGTGGCCAGCTACAACATCCGGGGGAGGATCTACAGGAACAGAAGGATCGGAGATTTCTTAAAGGAGCTTAAGCTGATTGAGGGGAGGAACACGGGCTTTCCCAATGCTCTGAACGCCTTAAAGAAAAATGGATCTGATATGCTGTGAAAGCACAGCGCTGAGCCGCGGGAAAATGGGGGCGAAGGGACATTATCTTGAATGGGTCTTTGTCTTGCGCTGCCGCGGAAAATATGCTAAAATGTCCCCAAAACTAATGGAACGATCCAGGAAAGGACCTTTATGATGAATATATCCAGTGTATCTTATCAGAGTACCAGAGGCGGCGAGCGGGGAGTGACCGCTTCCCAGGCTATCCTCAAGGGGCTGGCCTGTGACGGCGGCCTGTTTATGCCTGACCAGATTCCCCAGCTTGAGGTTCCCATGAGAGAACTGGCGGGGAAGACCTACCAGGAGACAGCTTATGAGGTGATGAAGCTGTTCCTCACGGATTTTACGGAGGAAGAGCTGAAGGCTTGTATTGACAGAGCTTATGACAGCAAGTTTGATACAGAGGTCATCGCGCCCCTTGTGAAGGCTGACGGGGCTTACTATCTGGAGCTGTTCCACGGCAACACCATCGCTTTTAAGGACATGGCGTTGTCCATCCTTCCTCATCTCATGACCACAGCGGCCAGGAAAAACCACATAGACAAGGAGATCGTCATCCTGACAGCCACCTCCGGGGACACGGGGAAGGCGGCCATGGCAGGGTTCGCCGATGTGCCGGGAACCAGGATCATTGTGTTTTATCCTAAGGATGGGGTCAGCAGGATCCAGGAGCTGCAGATGGTGACCCAGAAAGGGGACAACACAGCTGTGGTGGCCATTCACGGCAATTTTGATGATGCCCAGACGGGAGTGAAGGGGATCTTTGGGGATAAAGAGTTCGCCAGAGAGCTGGAGGAAAAAGGATTTGTGCTCTCCTCCGCCAACTCCATCAATATCGGAAGACTGGTTCCCCAGGTGGTCTACTATGTGTACGCCTACGGCCAGCTTTTAAGCAATGGGGAGATTCAGGATGGCGAAAAGATCAACGTGACCGTGCCCACAGGGAATTTCGGCAATATCCTTGCCGCCTATCTCGCCAAGCACATGGGCGTGCCCATTGACAAGCTGATCTGTGCCTCCAATGACAACAAGGTGCTCTATGACTTTTTCCGCACAGGAACCTATGACAGAAAGAGGGATTTCCTCCTCACCATTTCCCCGTCCATGGATATCCTGATTTCCAGCAACTTGGAGAGGCTGATCTATCTGAGCGCGGGATGTGATACAGGGAAGACGGCTTCTCTCATGGCGGACCTGGCGGCCAAGGGTGAGTACACGGTCAGCCGGGACATGAGAGAGCGGATGGCGGACTTCCTGGGAGGGTTCGCCACCCAGCAAGAGGATAAGGAGGCCATAAAGAGGGTGTATCAGGACACCGGCTATGTAATGGACACCCACACTGGCGTGGCCTGCGCTGTGTGCCGGAAATATAAAGAAGAGACCAAAGATCAGAATAAGACCGTGATCGCCTCCACAGCCAGTCCCTACAAGTTCTCCAGAAGCGTTATGGAGGCCATCCGGGGCGAGGACCTGCCGGAGGATGAGTTCGAGGTCATTGACCTTCTCTGTCAGATTTCCGGGGTGGAGATTCCCCAGGCAGTGGAGGAGATCCGCAAGGCTCCCATCCGTCACGCCAGAGAGTGCGGCAGGGAGGAGATGAAGAGGACTGTGGAGGAGATTCTGGGGTTATTGTGATTTAAAGATTATAAATTTATAGGAAACGTCATAAATTTTTTCTTTATGACGTTTCCTTTGCTGATTTTAGCTGCTATTCTTTGATTTCATCAATATCTGTGAGGTTAACGCCGGCTACTTGTAAAATTGCCTTTAAGGAAAGATATTCTCTTTTTAATTCCGCATATGTTTCTGTAGCGTTTTCTTTTTTGGCGATTGTCATATATCTTTGAATCTTTTTAAAATCCTCAATTGCGGTTTTAGCGATTTCCAGACCAGTTGGCACATCATTTCACTCCTTTTTCAATATAATATTGTCACAGCATAGTTTATGGGGGATGCGCTTTTGATTCCATAAAAGGCACTCGAAGCTGATTTTATTATAATTGAGAAGTGAAAAGATGTAAAGCCATTTTTCTCTTTTCAAATCCCAAAGAATGTTGTATACTAAAAACAAGAGCAGGCATGACCTGTCAAAGAATCATATTATAAGAGATGGAGGGGTTTTGATATGTTAGTATCAGCAAGAGAAATGCTTGAAAAAGCAAGAGACGGCAAGTACGCTGTAGGCCAGTTCAACATCAACAATCTGGAGTGGACCAAGTCCATCCTTCAGACAGCGGAGGAGTTAAAGTCTCCTGTGATCCTGGGCGTATCTGAGGGTGCGGGCAAGTATATGACAGGCTACAAGACCGTAGTGGGCATGGTGAACGGTATGCTGGAAGAGTTAAAGATCACGGTTCCCGTAGCGCTCCACCTGGACCACGGCAGCTATGATGGATGCTTAAAGTGTATCGAAGCGGGATTTTCATCTGTTATGTTTGACGGCTCCCACTATCCCATTGAGGAGAACGTGGCAAAGACCACAGAGCTGGTAAAGATCTGCAAGGATAAAGGACTGTCCATTGAGGCAGAGGTTGGTTCCATCGGCGGTGAGGAAGACGGCGTTGTAGGTATGGGCGAGTGCGCGGACCCCAACGAGTGCAAGGCTATCGCGGATCTGGGCATTGATTTCCTGGCCGCGGGCATTGGCAACATCCATGGCAAGTATCCGGAGAACTGGCAGGGACTGAGCTTTGAGACCCTGGCGGCTGTGAAGGAGAAGGTGGGAGACATGCCTCTGGTGCTTCACGGCGGCACAGGAATCCCGGCGGATATGATCAAGAAGGCCATCAGCTTAGGCGTGGCAAAGATCAACGTGAACACGGAGTGCCAGCTGTCCTTTGCCGAGGCTACCCGCAAGTACATCGAGGCAGGCAAGGACCTTCAGGGCAAGGGATTTGACCCGAGAAAGCTGCTGGCTCCGGGCGCTGAGGCCATCAAGGCCACTGTAAAAGAGAAGATGGAACTGTTCGGTTCTGTTGGAAAAGCGTAAACTGTGAATTCTAACCATAATTTCTTCGAGAATACGGCAAAAATTATTTAAAAAAATACTTGCTTTTTGTTGGGAAATGGTTTATCTTATCTAAGTAAAGAACAACGGCGTTCTCCTGGTTCTGGGGAGAACGCCATTTTTAATGCTGACGGCTTGGACTTTATTTTTTTAAGTATATGGCTTGCGTAAGCCAGGTCTGCCAACCTGCCAAAAGGCAGGGCCGTAATGTTCCGGGTATTAAAAAGAGAGAGGATGGAAGGATTATGAGCGAGGTAATGAATGTGGCCGAGATCTTCGGCAAAAATGTGTTCAATGAGACAGTCATGAGAGAATACCTGCCTAAAGGCGTATTCAAGAAACTGAAAAAAACCATGGAAGACGGAGCGGATCTGGATCCCTCCATTGCTGACGTGGTTGCCCATGCCATGAAGGACTGGGCCATCAAGAGAGGAGCCACTCATTACACTCACTGGTTCCAGCCCCTCACCGGCGTTACCGCTGAGAAACACGACTCCTTCATCTCCGCCCCCAACGCGGAGGGAAAGGTGATCATGGAATTTTCCGGCAAAGAGCTGATCAAAGGAGAGCCGGATGCCTCCTCATTTCCGTCAGGAGGCTTGAGAGCTACATTTGAGGCAAGAGGATATACCATGTGGGACTGCACCTCACCGGCTTTCCTGAGAGAGGACGCTCTGGGCGTGACCTTGTGTATTCCCACGGCCTTCTGCTCCTACACAGGTGAGGCCCTGGATCAGAAAACCCCTCTGCTGCGCTCTATGCAGGCCATTGACGCGCAGTCTCTCCGGATCTTAAGACTGTTCGGCAACACCACGGCCCACAGGGTGGTTCCCTCGGTGGGGCCGGAGCAGGAGTATTTTCTGGTTGACCGGGCAAAATACCTTCAGAGGAAAGACCTGATCTATGCGGGCCGCACCCTGTTCGGGGCCATGCCGCCAAAGGGGCAGGAGCTGGAGGACCATTATTTCGGAGCCATCCGAGAGCGCGTCGGCGCGTACATGAACGAAGTGAACCAGGAGCTGTGGAAACTGGGAGTGACGGCCAAGACGCAGCACAATGAGGTAGCCCCGGCCCAGCACGAGCTGGCCCCCATTTACGATCAGGTAAACCTGGCGGTGGACCACAACCAGATGGTCATGGAGACATTGAAAAAGGTGGCAGGCCGCCACGGTCTCACCTGCCTTCTCCACGAGAAGCCATTTGCCGGGGTAAATGGTTCCGGAAAGCACAACAACTGGTCTCTCATCTCCGACGACGGCATCAATCTCATGAATCCCGGGGAAACGCCTCACGAGAATGTTCAGTTCCTTCTGGTTCTGGGCTGTGTGATGAAGGCCATTGACACCCACGCGGACCTGCTCCGGGAGTCTGCCTCTGATGTGGGAAATGACCACAGACTGGGAGCCAATGAGGCGCCGCCGGCCATTATCTCCATCTTCTTAGGGGAGCAGCTGGAGGATGTCATCGATCAGCTGTGCAGCACAGGAGAGGCCACCCATTCCAAGAAGGGCGGGAAGCTGATGACCGGTATTGCCACGCTTCCTGAGCTGGATAAGGATGCCACGGACAGAAACCGCACATCACCCTTTGCCTTTACGGGAAATAAGTTTGAGTTCCGTATGGTGGGCTCCTCGGATTCCATCGCTCCGCCAAACGTGGTATTGAACACCATTGTGGCCGAGGCCTTTAAGGAGGCTGCCGATGAGCTGGAGAAAGCGGAGGATTTCCCGAGCGCTGTCCACGATATGATCAAGAGGCTGCTGTCTGAGCACAAGAGGATCATTTTCAATGGAAATGGTTATTCAGACGCATGGGTGGAAGAGGCAGAGAAGAGAGGCCTTCCCAACATCCGTTCCATGGTGGAAGCCATCTCCTCCCTGACCACAGAGAAGGCCGTCAAGCTGTATGAGACCTTCGGCGTATTTACCAAGGCGGAGCTGGAGTCAAGGGCTGAGGTAGAGTACGAGGCGTACGCGAAAGCCATCAACATTGAGGCTAGGACCATGATCGACATGGCGGGAAAACAGATTATCCCGGCGGTGATCAAGTACACTACCCAGCTGGCCTCCTCCTTAAACGCTGTGAAAGCCGCTTGTCCTGAAGCGGATATCAGTGTGCAGAGTGAGCTTTTGGTGGAGACGTCTGACCTTCTGTCTGACATGAAGGTGGCCCTGGCGGCTCTGGAGCAGCTGACAGCGGACAGCGCCTCAATAGAAGATGCCCGGGCTTGTGCCCATGCTTACCACGACAAGGTGGTTCCGGCCATGGCGGCTCTCAGGACCCCGGCGGATAAGCTGGAGATGATTGTGGATAAAGAACTGTGGCCATTCCCAAGCTACGGGGACCTGATCTTTGAGGTGTAAGAGGCTGGGGACTTAGACTTAAAGAGGATAGGACAGATGATAAAGGGGCTGCCGCGAAAAGAGGTGACTTTGCGGCAGCCCTTTTTGGGCGATAAGACGGCTTTCTAAAGAGACATGCCGGACATTTAGTCAGCGGGATAAACCAGTCTTTCCTGGGTGATCTGGTCAAGGACCTCTCTTAAATACTTGTCCGCCAGATATTTTGTCATGGGAAGATTCATGTCCAGATAATTGCCGCAATCCTTGGCGGCGGCTCCCGGAACTTCTCCCTCAAAGTCCCGGATAAACTGAAACATCTCCTTCATCAGGGGAACAATGTCCTTTGACTCATAGTCCCCGGTCAGAAGAAGATAGAACCCGGTGCGGCAGCCCATGGGGCCGAAGTAGAGAACCTGATCCTTGAAGGCCTGGTGATTTCTCAAAAAGGTAGCCCCCAGGTGCTCGATGGTGTGGACCTCCGCTGTGTTCATCACTGGCTCGTAGTTGGGACGGGTCACGCGGATGTCAAAAGTGGTGACCACCGCGTCCCCGGCATGGTCTTTGCGGGACACATAGACACCGGGAAGCAGGCGCAGGTGGTCGATGGTAAAGCTGGTAATTTTTTCCATGATAAACCTCCTCGTATGGTTGGAATATATTCTCGGAATTTCTAAACCTTTTTTATGCGGTTTCCAAGACTCTATTTTTATAAATTCCCCCGCTTTTTTACAAAGCTATTAAATTAATTATGTCTTTCAAGACTTACAGTTATTTTAGCACAATTTTCTCGCCTTAACAATCCATAACCGCGCATCGCTTTCTTGCCTTTTATGAAAACAGCGGTATAATGGTGAAAGGAATAAACGATTTAACGGAGGATATTATGCTGCTGCTGCAAAAAGACAGTCCTGTACTTAACATATCAGAAAACGGTTCCTGCCAGATCCTGGATTTTGACAGGCTTCCTTTCGCGCTGAGAAGGGAAGGAGTAACCTTTCCTGAATTCGCGGAGTGGGCCTCCAACCGGGCGTTATCTATAGGGAGGAGCCATGCCAAGGCTATCTTAAATTCCCTGGGATTGTCCCAGACCAACCGGTACGCGGTGTGTAAAGCCTGCCGCGGACTGAGCCTGGAGGATGCGTACTGGATACGGCAGGAGGGGGATGAAAAGGAATGGAAGGATGTGAATCTGTTTCACAATGACCTCAGTCTTGCCCTGACAGAGCTGGCATTGTCAGGCAGCAATTCCCGGCAGCGGGTATTTGAGAAAAAGTCGGTGTTTGAGCTTCTTCCAGAGCGGAGATTAAAGATCCATACGCCGGAACTGACCACATTGGGAGTCAGCGCGAAGGGCTGGATCCGGGAGGGGGAGGATTTTTATCTGCACAAGACAGGGAAATATGAGATTCCGGCTTCCCAGATCCTGGACTGTCTTGGGATCCCCCATATTGCCTATGAAGTGTCCGGGGAGGAGATCCGGGACTATCTGTCAGAGGAGAGAAAAGACTGGCTTGACGGGGTGGGGGAGAAGATGGTAAAATCCAGGATTTTTACAAACGAGGATATTTCACTGGTGACCTTTGAAGAACTGGAGATTTTTTGCGGGCATTATGGCCTGAACCCCTATGAGCAGGCCATAAAGATCGACAGAAGGTCCTATCTGATGATGTGGATAGCGGATTATGTACTGAACAATGATGACAGACATGGCCAGAACTGGGGATTTTTTATGGACAATGCCACCGGTAAGCTCACAGGGGCCTGTCCCCTGTTTGACCATGACCGGGCATTCTCCACTGGCAGGAATCTGATGTCCCAAACTACGGAAAGGGATATGACTCTTAAAGACGGGGCCCTGGCCGCGCTGAGAGAACTGAACATGGAGTTGTCAGGGATTTTTTCCATGGAAATACCGGACTTTCTGGAGGAGGCCAAGTGGGAACAGGTGCTTGACCGCTGCCGGGAATTGGAAAGCTTGGCGCGGGGCCGCTGAGCTTTCCTGTTCTTCCCTGCCGTGTTTCCAGCCGCCCCTGCAGTGTTTCCAGCCGCCCCTGCAGTGTTTCCAGCCGCCCCTGCCGTGTTTTCAGCCGCCCCCTGCCCCTTTTCCCGCGCCGCCATGAAAAAAAGGGGTTCTTTCCTTCCGGTTCCGGCATAGACATGGAAGGAGAAAGAAAAGGGGCTGCTGTGCATGAAGGACTGGTATCAATGTACAGGTGAGGAGGTTCTGTCCCGGCTTGAGACCGCAAGGCGGGGGCTGACAGAAGCGCAGGCACAGGAGAGAAAAAAACAGTATGGGCCCAATGCCCTGAAAGAGGCTGGAACGAAGCCGGCCTGGAAAGTTTTTTTGGAACAGTTTAAAGACCTTCTGGTCATGATCTTAATAGGTGCTGCCCTGATCTCCATGGCCACGGACAATATGGAGAGCACGGTGGTGATTTTTGCCGTGATCACCCTGAACGCTGTGCTGGGAACCGTTCAGCATGAGAAAGCCAGAAAGTCCCTGGAAAGCCTTAAATCTCTCTCCGCGCCCTGGGCGGTAGTCATGAGAGGCGGAGAGAAGATTTCTATCCCGTCGGCAGAGGTGGTGCCGGGGGATATCCTGTATCTGGAAAGCGGAGATCTGGCGGTGGCTGACGGGAGGATCCTGGAGAGCGTGTCTTTGCAGGTCAATGAAAGCTCTCTCACAGGGGAATCGGACTCTGTGTCAAAGCAGGGGCGGGAGCTGATGAGGGAGGTTTCGCTGGCGGACCGGTCCAATATGGTCTACAGCGGCTCCCTTGTGACAGCGGGCAGAGGCGTGGTGGCTGTCACCGGAACGGGTATGGATACAGAGATCGGCAGGATCGCCTCCATGATGAGCGGGACAGAGGAGAAAAAGACCCCTCTTCAGGTGAGCCTGGACCAGTTCGGAAGCCGTCTGGCGGCGGCCATCATGGTGATCTGTCTGGTAGTGTTCGCGCTGAGCATGTACCGGGGCATGGCCATGCTGGATTCCCTGATGTTTGCCGTAGCCCTGGCGGTGGCCGCTATCCCGGAGGCCCTGGGTTCTATTGTCACCATTGTCCAGGCCATGGGAACCCAGAAAATGGCCAGGGAGCAAGCCATTATCAAGGACCTGAAGGCAGTGGAAAGTCTGGGCTGCGTCTCCGTGATCTGTACTGACAAGACAGGAACCCTGACCCAGAACCGGATGACGGTGGAACAGGTGGAGATGGACGGAAAGCTCATGAGACCGGAGGAACTGAACCCCGGAAAAGAAGGGCACCGGCTTTTTCTGGAGATCTGCGCCCTGGCCAATGACGGCTGGATACCGGAAGGAGGAGGTCCGTCCAGGCGGCGTTCAGGCCCATATGGGGAAGGGGGGACGCCTTTGCCAGAAGGAAGGAGTATGGCGGGGCGCCGCTTAGAACCATATGAGAAAACAGGCGCGGGTTGGTCAGAAAATGGCGGCCCCGGGCAGCGTCAGAAAACCAGACAGGGTCAGCAGGAGGTAGGCGACGCCACGGAGCTGGCGCTTCTCCACCTGGTACACCAAAGCGGCATGTCGCCGGAAGGGCTGCGCCAGCAGTTCCCCAGAGGGAGAGAGATCCCCTTTGATTCCACAAGGAAGATCATGAGCGTGGTGTGCCGGCTGCCTCAGGGTCCTGCCCTGCTGGTAAAGGGGGCCATGGATGTGCTTCTGGAGAGAAGTACTCATATCCATCACCAGGGAGACATCCGCTCCATAACCTTGGCGGATAAGCGGAATCTGTCCCGTCTCGGAGACAACTGTTCCAGGAAAGGGCTGAGGGTTCTGGCTCTGGCTTACCGCCCTTTGAAAGGAGACTTTTCCGCCATCAGCGATTCCAGTCTGGAAAGGGAGCTGGTATTTTTAGGCTTCGCCGCCATGATGGACCCGCCCAGGCCAGAGGCCAGGGCGGCGGTGATGGACGCCAGGAGGGCAGGCATCCGCCCTGTGATGATCACAGGAGATCACAGGGTGACGGCCATGTCCATAGCGAGGCAGATCGGGATTCTGAGAGAAGGGGAAAAGGCAGTGACAGGAGACCAGATCGATGCCATGGACAGCAGGGAGCTGGAAGAGAAGATCCAGGATATCAGCGTCTACGCGAGAGTGTCCCCGGAGCACAAGCTGAGGATCGTGAAGGCATGGCAGGCCAGAGGGCGGATCACCGCCATGACCGGAGACGGGGTCAACGACGCCCCCGCTCTAAAGCAGGCGGATATCGGCGTGGCTATGGGACAGACGGGCACAGAGGTGTCCAAGGACGCGGCCTCCATGATCCTGGCGGACGACAATTTTGCCACTATCATAAAGGCGGTTTCCAATGGCAGAAATGTGTACCGGAATATCCGCAACGCCATCGAATTTCTGCTGTCCGGCAATATGGCAGGTATTTTCTGCGTGCTTTACACCACTTTAAAGTCCCTTCCCCTGCCATTTGCCCCGGTCCATCTTTTGTTTATCAACCTGCTGACAGACTCCCTGCCCGCCATCGCCATCGGCATGGAACACCCGGAGGGGGAACTGTTAAACCAGCCCCCCAGGGATCCCAGGCAGGGGATTTTGACAAAACGCTTTTTAAGGGACATTCTGATCCAGGGCGGGCTGATCGCGGTGTGCACCATGTATGCTTACCATGTGGGCCTGTCCCAGGGGAATGACGCCCTGGCCAGCACCATGGCTTTCGCTTCCCTGACCCTGGCCAGACTGTTCCACGGGTTCAACTGCCGGGGCAGCCACTCCATTTTCCATCTGGGATTGTTCAGCAACCTTTACACGGTCATGGCGTTTGAGGCGGGGATCCTTCTCCTGGCAGGGGTTCTCTTTGTGCCGGGACTGCAGGTGATGTTCGCGGTATCGGACTTAAATCTGGAGCAGATCGGGGTAGTGGGGATCTGTGCCTTTTTCCCCACAGTGGCCCTGCAGGCCTGGAAGGTTTTCAGAGAGCTGCGGAGAAGGGGGAGAAGGTAAGAAAAAAACAGGCAAAGGCGGCCAGCTCTCATCGAAGGCTGACCGTCTTAAATTCATAATCATCACCAATGTGGTGCTGGGTAGAGTACTCAAAAGGGATACCGCTGTCTAAATATCCCACCTGTTCGATGCACAGCACAGGGTCCGTATCCTTCAGGCCAAGATATTTTTTATCATACTTATCCGGACGCCGGGCAGTGATCACCCTGTGGGCGCTCTGGATCCTCAGCCCCAGGCTGGACTCAATATATTCATAAATGGACTGATACAAATGCTCCTTCTTCAGGCCCGGGATCAGCAGGATAGGCATATAACAGAAATCCAGGGTGCGCCAGGAGCTTTGGTCATACCGGTACCGGATAATGTGATAGACAAAATCATCGGGCTGGATATTCAGCTTTCCGGCCACCTCATCCTGGGCTGGTATGATCTCAAACAGGACCACGTCGGATTTGATTCTGGACTTGTCCAGGGTCTGAAACAGGCCGCTGGCCTGGGGCGGCAGCTCCCCTGTGCCTGGCAGCTCCGCAAGCCCTTTGACAAAGGTGCCGGAGCCCCGCTTCTTTATAACAAGCCCTTCGGACACCAGCTGGTCGATGGCCTTCTTCACAGTGATGCGGCTGACATTGTACTGTTCTCCCAGCTCTGGTTCTGTTGGGAGCTGGCTGTTTAGGGGAAATGTGCCGTTTTGTATTTTCTTTCGGATATCACTGCTGATCACTTCATATTTTGTCATGGTATGGGCTCCTGAATGTACATTTCATTTGCGGCTGACAGGCCAGATCCCGCAATCTCCCAGCCGCCGCGTTCCTTCTATTTTACAGGATACCCGAAAAAAATACAATACTGTTATAGGGCCAGATAAATGGCATATGCCGCGATAAACAGGATCACCGCTGTCCACACAGCCTGTTCACGGCGGGAGAACTCTGTCCCCGGACGCCACAGGCGGTACAGGGCCAGGGGCACCAGGGGGAAAAACAGGGTGCAGACATAGGTGATGATCTTGTAAGCGGTAAATGGACGGGCCTCATCCCTGTTTTGGGAGTTGATCTGCTGGCGCAGCTGCCTGATATGTGCCTGAGTTTCCGTTTCTTTTTTCATAAGCTTCCTTCCCGGTGCCCGGCACCTGTCAATTATCGATATTCCGTATCCATCTCATAAGAAAACCAGCGGTCAGCTATGAGCCTTTGGAAAAAATAAGCGGATTTTTTCAGATGGCGGTCCCGGTTGTGTTCTAAGTCAATCTCCACCAGGCCGTACCGGTTTTTGAAAGCGTTCATGGGTGACACGTTGTCTGTGAAAGCCCAGTTCATATACCCTTTCAGGTTGGAGCCATCCCGGACACCCTTCACCGCCCAGTACAAATGCTGCTTGAAGAAATCAATCCGGTAATCATCCTGGATCATGCCAGAGCTATCCCGGTATTGCCCTTCATTCTGCACACCCATCCCATTTTCCGCTACAAACCACTCCTTGTTGCCGTACTCATCCCTCATCCGCATGGCGAAATCGTAGATGATCCTGGGGTAGATCTCCCACCCCCGGAAAGGGTTCATCCTTTTGCCGGGCATATCGAATTCTTCATAATAAAAAGATGGATGAAATGGAGCGCCCTCCCGCGCGGCGGTCATCCGGCCCTTGACCCGGTTGGGGTGATAGAGGTTAATGCCAACCCAGTCCACGGTGTTGTTTTTTATAAGCTCTAAGTCCTCGGGGGCATAGTCCATAAGGATGTGATGGCGGTCAAGAAGGTCAAAAAATCCCTCCTCATAGCTTCCCTTTATGGCTGGGTCCAGAAAGATCCGGTTGTAAAACAGATCATACTTGTCAGCCGCGCTTTTGTCATCAGGGGAATCGGTTCTGGCGTAGGCGGTTTCCACGTTGATGATGGTGCCAAACTTACAGTCCGGGCCTTTGACACCGCTTTTTTTGTAGGCATCCATGACAGCCGCCGTGGCCAGGGCCTTGTGATAGTTCCACTGCATCCAGACTCTGGAATCCTGGTGGAAGGGCCAGCGGAGACCATCTAAATAGACTCTTGTCTGAACCACCACTGGCTCGTTGAAGGCAAACCAGTATTTTACCCGGTCTCCAAAACGCTCAAAAGCCCTGGAAGCGTATTTTACAAACAGGTCCACCACATGACGGGAATTCCATCCGCCGTATTGCTCCATAAGGATCTGGGGAACCTCATAGTGTTCTAAGCAGATCATGGGCTCCACCCCATGTTCCAGGCAGGAGTCGATCATGCTGGAATAGTAGGAGGCATACTCTTCATCTACCACCGCGTTTTCATAGTCAGTGAGAAAACGGGACCAGTTTAAGGAGGTGCGGTAGCAGTTTAAGCCGATTTCCTTCATATAAGAAAAATCTTCCTGATAGCGGCTTATAAAGTCCGTGGCCACAGCGGGGCCGTAGCCTTCATACCACACATCCCGATTTTCCTTGTACCAGGCATCCATGTAAGAATCCTGCCCTTCTTTCTTTCCTTTCCATCCCTCTGTCTGCCACGCACTGGCGGCGGCTCCTAAAAAGAAGCCATCAGGAAGAACTACCTTTTCTGTCATACCGTTTTCTCCTTTCCTTGTTCCGTTTTTTATTATGTCATTATCCTACCGCCTCTTCCGCCTTGTTGGCAAGGATCACAAAAGGCATGTAGATGGCAATGGATATCCCGACGCAGATCAGCTGGGTAATAATAGCTCCGATGCTTCCCCCTGTGGAGAGCCAGGCGCTTAAAACAGGCGGTGTGGTCCACGGCATGGCGTAGACACAGACCCCGGCAAAACCGATCTTTGTCATGATGTAGGCGAAGGTACCTGTGACCAGGGGCGTGATGATAAAGGGAACCACCAAAAGCGGGTTCAGCACAATGGGAAGCCCGAAGGTCATAGGTTCATTGATCTCAAAAATGGCGGGTGCCACTTCCAGTTTGGCGATGGCCCGGTAATCCCCTCTCTTTGAGAACAGGAAAATCGCGATCAGCAGGCCGATGGTGCAGCCGGAGCCTCCAAGGGACATATAAGTATCCCAGAAGGACATGTTGATGATATTCAGTCTGGAGGCATCGGTGATACCCTGGGCTACTAAGTCTGTGTTGGCCAGGATCGCCGCATTCAGGAGGGGATCCCGAACAGGTTTGATGATCTGGTTGCCGTGGATGCCGATGGCCCAGAACAGCTGCGCCACCAGCATCAGCACCAGGAGGCCGGGAAGGCCCTGCATTACCTTTTCAAGAGGGGTCTGAAGGAAGGTGTAAATGATCTCGTACAGGCTCATCCCTAGGACCTTGGTGGTGAAGAAATTAAACAGCGCGCAGATCAGGACAGTGAACATGGATGGGAACAGCACATTGAAGGATCCCGCCACATTGCTGGGGACTGAGTCCGGCATAGTGATCTTGAGGAAACCGCTGTTTACCAGCTTGGTATAGATCTCCACTGACACCAGGGCGATGACGATACCCAGAAACAGACCTCTTGCAGCCGTATAATCCTTTCCCAGAACATTGGCCACATCAATGACCACATCGTCATGGGTGATCTGGACCACTGTGGGAAGGCAGCTGATAAAGGAGCACAGAGAGATAATACCCGGCATAAAGCCGTTGAGCTTATTCAGCTTTCCAAGCTCTAAGCCTATGAGAACAACAGCGGCCACGGTAAAGAAGTTCAAGGTCGCGTAATTGGCGGCATTAAACCAGTCAGTGAACATGGACAGCCAGTGCATACCCGGAAGCTTGCCAAGGCTGATGCCGTTCCCCTCTGTGGCGCAGACCACATTGGTGATCAGGGTGCAGAAGGAACCTGTGATGATGACAGGCATTAATGAGGTAAAAGCGTTTTTGATGGCGCACATATGTTTTTGTGAAGAAACCTTGCTGGCAAAGATCAGTGCTTTTTCTGTTAACTGGTCAGAAAGCTTCATCTTAAAGTACCCTCCTAAAATTTATTTTCCCTCATGAGTTGATTTAAGTATATATGATTAAGCAATAAAAGTCAATGTGTTTTTGATAAAAAGATATATCTTTTAATATAAAAAAATATACTTGAATACGCAGCGATTCCGTTTGTCCCATCTTAATGGCATATCATCAACCATTGAGTTTTTCCCGGTTGCGTTTGTCCCCAAAATATGTTACGCTAAAGATAACGCTACCGAGAGAGATGGAGAGTGGGGAATTGGTGCGGAGGTTCCGTATCATTCCCCGCTTTTTTGTGTACACGGGGCGGAGAGGAGTATGGCCGCTAAAGCGGCCCCGCCCCGGCACGGCGAGTGGGGGAAGGGCTTCCCCTGCTTGCTTATTCTTGGGAAGGTTTTTCGCGTCAGGGGAGCACAAATTACATAAGGAGGTTTTTTATGGCAAAGTATGTGATGGCATTGGACCAGGGGACTACCAGTTCCCGCTGTATTCTGTTTGACGAGAAGGGGGAAATAAAGAGTGTGGCCCAGAGGGAGTTCACCCAGATCTACCCGGAACCAGGCTGGGTGGAGCATGACCCTATGGAGATCTGGTCCTCCCAGTTCAGTGTGATGATGGCATCCATGGCCAACATCGGGGCTCATGGGGAGGATATCGCCGCGATCGGTATTACCAACCAGCGGGAGACCACCATTGTGTGGGACAAGGCCACAGGCGTTCCGGTGTACAACGCTATCGTGTGGCAGTGCCGCAGGACAGCGGATAGGATCGATAAACTGAAAGAAGACGGGCTGGAGGAAAAGGTGCGGGACAAGACAGGGCTGATTCCTGACGCCTATTTTTCCGGCAGCAAGATCGCCTGGATCTTAGAGCAGGTTCCCGGGGCAAGGGAGAGGGCCGATAGAGGGGAACTGCTTTTCGGCACCGTGGACACCTGGCTGATCTGGAACCTGACAAAGGGGCAGATGTTTGTCACCGACTACACCAATGCTTCCAGAACCATGCTCTTTGACATCCATAAGCTTTGCTGGGATCAGGAGCTTCTGGACTATTTTAAGATTCCCGCCTCCATGATGCCGGAGGTGAAGCCCTCAAGCTGCGTTTATGGCCATACCCACAACTCGGTTCTGGCCGGGGAAGTGCCCATTGCCGGGGCCGCCGGAGACCAGCAGGCCGCGTTGTTCGGACAGTGCTGTTATGAGTCCGGCGATGTAAAAAATACATATGGAACCGGCTGTTTTATGCTGATGAACACTGGCAGGAAGGCGGTTAAGTCAGACCATGGCCTTTTAACCACCATTGCCGTTGGCATGGACGATCATGTGGAGTACGCTTTGGAGGGAAGCGTGTTTGTGGCAGGGGCCGCGATCCAGTGGCTTCGGGACGAGCTGCGCATGATCCGGACCGCCTCCCAGACAGAAGAGTACTGCGGCATTGTGCCTGACACCGCAGGAGTGTATGTGGTTCCCGCGTTCGCCGGCATGGGAGCTCCCTACTGGAATCCCTATGCCAGAGGAACCATTGTGGGGCTGACCAGAGGTGCCAGCAAGGAACATTTTATACGGGCCACAGTGGAGTCCCTGGCGTACCAGGTCAGCGACCTTTTAGAGGCCATGGAGCAGGATTCCGGTATCCGTATGAGGGAACTGAAAGTGGATGGAGGCGCCAGCGCCAACGATTTCCTTATGCAGTTCCAGGCAGACCTTCTGAACGCCAGGATCGCCAGGCCCCAGTGTATCGAGACGACCGCCCTGGGCGCGGCTTATCTGGCCGGACTGGCGGTGGGCTACTGGAAGGATAAAAAGGATATCGTGAAGAACTGGCAGATCGACCGTTATTTTGAGAGCAAGATGGACGGGGAGAAGCGGGCCCGGCTACTGAAAGGGTGGAAACGGGCAGTGCGGTGCGCCCTGGCCTGGGGGGAGGAGGAGTAAAGAGAGACAGGTGAAAATTCATGTTTATCTTGTGTTGTTCCCCTAAAGTGTGGTAATATGTATATGTTATCAGGGGGAAAAGTCATGTATGATATGCCTGGGCGGGATACGTGACTTTGGGCCCCCTATTTATAGGGGTAAAAATAACTTTTCCCCCGTCAACCATGCATACGACTTTGGTATGACTCAAGGAAAGAGACCATTTGGAGGAAAATGATAAATAATAGCAGGGGGGGAAAATGGATAGATTACAAGATAAGGATATAAGAGAAGTACAGAAGAGACAGACCGTTATTTTGGCCATATGCGGAGGGTTGATGATTGCCCTGGTGCTTTTGGTCACATCCATCTGGGCAGCGGACAGCGCCAGAAAGGGCACAAGACAAGCGGTAAACAGGGTCAGTGAATTTTATCTGAAGGAACTGGCTGAACGGAGATCCCAGGTGGTGGCGGAGGAGCTGAAAGATCATTTTACATATATGGAAAATGTTCTGAGTATTCTGGGCGGTTCAGACCTGGAATCCCAGGAGACGCTGAGGAGCTTTTTGGGAAGGGCCAAAAAGCTTTATAGCGTGGCCGAATTGGCTTTGGTGGATGAAAACGGCCTTATCTATACGGAGAACAGCGTGACTTCTGATTTAAGCGGATACGGCTTTCTGTCAGAGGAGCTCAGGGAGCCTGTGATCAGCACAGCTAATCTGGGTGGAGAGAAAAAGCGGGCGATACTGGCTGTTCCTGTGGAGGGTATCTCCTTTCAGGGGGCAGAGATGAAGGCGTGTTTTGTCCAGATCAATATTGATGAGATGTTCAGTTCCCTGACTCTTCAGACCAGCGATAACGAAACCTACTGTAATCTGTATTATCAGGATGGGGAGAGCCTGACCAGTGATGACTTTGGCTATTTGACAGCGGGAAAGAATGTTTTATCCGAATTGTCTAACGCGGCGGATATGGAGGAAGGATCCAGCTTTAAACAGATGAGTGAGGATTTTGCCAGCGGCAGACAGGGAATTATATCCTTTAATTATCTGGGGATCAAGGAGAATCTGTGCTATATACCTGTGGAAGGAACCAACTGGATGCTGACCGTACTGATCAGGGACGATGTGATCAGCGGCTACATCAGCTCCATTATCTCCGAGATGATGAGCCGGGGCATTGCCCAGATTATTATCACGATGGCTGTGATGGTGGCGGTATTCCTGGTTTTGATCCGGCATTCCCAGAAAAGCACCAGGGTTCTCCTGGAGCGGGAAAAGGCCAGCGGAGCAAGTATGAGGGCCGCCTATGCCCAGATCGAGAGGGAACAGATGGCCATGGAGAACATCCAGGCTGCCATGGGGTCTGGTCCCTGGAGCATGGAATTTAATGAGAAGGCGGAGATGGTCTCCTGTATATGGTCAGAGGTTTTCCGTAAGATGTTGGGATATGACGGGGAGGAAGATTTTCCCAACCGCCTGGAATCCTGGTCGGATCTTCTTCACAGGGACGATAAGGACAGGGTCATAAAGGTTTACTGGGACACCGTCATGGACTACACAGGTGAGAAAACCTATGATGTGGAGTACCGCCTTCTCACCCGCCACGCGGGGTGGAGGTGGTTCCACGCGGCGGGAAGGCTGTCCAGGCGGGAGGATGGGTCCCCCATTACCTTTGTGGGGCTGTTTGTGGATATTGATGACGAGAAGCGGATGGAGGAGCAGCTGCGGAAACAGAAGGTGGATTTGGAGGATGCTCTGGCAGCGGCCCAGCATGCCAACAGGGCGAAAACCACGTTTCTCAACAACATGTCCCATGATATCCGGACCCCCATGAACGCCATTATAGGGTTTACCTCCCTGGCGGCAGCCCACATTGACAATATGGATCAGGTTCAGGCTTATCTGGCCAAGATCACCACATCCAGCAATCACCTGCTGAGCCTGATCAATGATGTTCTGGACATGAGCCGCATTGAAAGCGGAAAGGTGAAGATTGAGGAAAAGGAGACCTCCCTTCCCGAGATCATGCATGACTTAAAGACCATTATCCAGTCAGATATCACAGCGAAACAGCTGGATTTTTATATTGATATAGTGGACGTGATCAATGAGCGCGTGATGTGTGACAAGCTGAGACTGAATCAGGTTCTCTTAAACCTCCTAAGCAATGCCATGAAGTTTACAAAACCAGGAGGCATGGTAAGCGTCCGGGTGCTGCAGAAAGCCAATGGGTCCGATGGCTCCGCTTCCTATGAATTCCAGGTCAAGGACACCGGCATCGGCATGAGCAAAGAGTTTGTACAGCATGTGTTTGAGCCCTTTGAGCGGGAGAGAACCAGCACCGTCAGCGGGATCCAGGGCACGGGCCTGGGTATGGCTATCACCAAGAATATTGTGGACATGATGGGCGGCAGAATTTCCGTTGTCAGCGCGGAGGGAAAAGGGACGACGTTTACCGTATCCTTACAGTTTCGGACCTGCAGCGGCTCTGTGAGGCAGGATGCCATTCCAGAACTGCAGGGCTTAAGATCCCTTGTGGTGGATGATGATTTCAACACCTGTTCCAGTGTTACCAAGATGCTTTCCACTATTGGCATGAGACCGGACTGGACCACTTCCGGAAAGGAAGCGGTGCTTCGGGTCAAGCTTGCGGAGGAACAGAATGACGAGTACGCGGCGTACATCATAGACTGGCTGATGCCGGATATGAATGGGATTGAGGTGGTGAGACGGATCCGGGGGATCATCGGGGAGGAGAAGCCCATCATTATCCTGACAGCCTATGACTGGTCGGATATTGAGGAGGAGGCCATAGAAGCAGGCGTTACCGCCTTTTGTTCCAAACCTATTTTCCTGTCAGAGCTGAGGCAGGTCCTGGAGTCCCCCTATAAGGCCCAGGATGAGGATGAAGATATTCTGCAGGATACCGATTCTTTTAAAGGAAAGAAGATCCTTTTAGTAGAGGACAATGAACTGAATCAGGAGATTGCTGTGGAGATCCTGCGGGAAGCGGGATTTGTGGTGGATGTGGCTGACGACGGCACCGTGGCGGTGAAGAGGATGAAATCAGCCGGCCACGGCGAGTATGACCTGATCCTCATGGATATCCAGATGCCGGTTATGAACGGGTATGAGGCCACCAGACAGATCCGGGCCTTTGATGACCCTGCCATCGCCTCCATCCCCATCATCGCCATGACCGCCAATGCCTTTGATGAGGACAGGAAGGATGCCATGGAAGCGGGGATGAACGGGCATATCGCGAAGCCTGTTGATATTCCCAAGCTGCTGGAGGTTTTGCGGAAGGTTTTTAAGGAGAGATAAGAGAACCGTTTCCCCTCAAACAGACAATTGTATAATATATGATTTATCTTGCCAGCAGGTAATCCCTGCTGGCAATTTTTTCGCTACCAGTAATTAAATTCAATAAGTTATATTACCTAATCCAGGCCCATTTCCCAATAAATTGGGGTTCATATTTTAACGGACCTCATCCCCGCCGCGGTAGGTGCGGGGAACCTTGCCGGAGCTGTGGCAGGCCGCGCGGGATTTCTTGGTCCAGTAGGGGATGCTGCCGTATCCGTAGTCGGCGCTGGATTTCATGGTTTCGCTAAAACCGTTGCCGCTGCAGCTTTGGCATACCTTCTGTCCCGTTCCGTTGCAGATGGGGCAAACTACACCAGTTCCTGCCAGGCTGCTGGATATGGATGGATCGAAAGTGGTAGTGGCCGCGGGATCAATGGTCATGCCGACAGGAGCGGTTGCCGGGGTTTCATTTTTGAACTCTCTCTTTTTGCCGGTTCTGCCGCAACCCAGGCACGACATTTTCCCGGTCCCTGAACAGGAAGAGCAGGTGTAGGACATACCTGCCGCGGACATCTTACCCGTACCGTTGCACCAGGTGCAGGTTGTTGTGCCGTGGCCGTGACAGGTAGCACACTGGTCGCTGGACTGTGACTGTGTGGCCGCGGAATTTTTATTGGTTCCCGCGGAGCTGGATGGGCTGGAGGCGAAAACGCTTGCGCTCATTTATTGTAGAGAACTCCATCCCGGGAGGAAAAGTTTTTGCTGTTTTCTGATACAAGGATATTCTTCAGGGAACCGCGCCTTTTAAAGGCGTCTTCAAAGCCATACAAGGACAGCTGGTCCGGCAGCCGGATGGTGGTCAGGGAGGGACAATCTATAAAGGCCTGTCTCATTCTGGTAAAGCTATCAGGCAGATGTACGGTCCGAAGATTGACGCAGTCGCTAAAAACGTAATAGTCAAGGTCATGAAGCTGAGGCGGCAGGGTCAGCTCGGTCAGGGAATCGCGGCGGTTAAAGGCCTCAAAGGAGACGGAGGTTACGGAGTCCGGGATATGGATTTCCTGAAGATTTTTGCACTGAGAAAACCCATAGCTGTCAATTCTGCTGGTCCCTTCCATAACGCGGTATGACCGGGCCTGCCTTCCCGGAGGATACCGGGTCAGAACTTTCGCGGTTTTGCCCATGCCGTAGAGCACCCCGTCCTGTGAAAAATAGTACTTATTTTTGGGGAGATCCATATGTTTTTCAGATCCTGGCAATTATTAAACACAGAGCCTGAGAGTCCCTCCTTATACAGACGGTCTGGCAGCGTGATCTCCTGGATATGGTTTTCCTTGTCAAAGGTGTGAAAATCCATCTTTTCTACCAGCAGACTGTCAATAATATCCGGGATCTTCAGGCTTCCTTCCAGCATGTTCCCGGACTCCGCGTTCAGGCCCAGGATGGTGATGAAGGACAGGTTCTGATCCACCTGGCATTTCCATATGGTTTTGGAGTCTTCTTCCCGGTATTGGAAAATTTCCTCCGGCTTATGGGTACACATGGAAGGCGCGAGGATCAGTTCCTCCAGTTCCCGGGGAAACGCGGCCAGGCCCCGGCCCCTGACGGCAAAAGCCAGCTGGTATCCTCCCGCGGCATAGATTCCATCTGCCCCGGCCCATTTTTCCCCCGCGAACAGATAAAGGCAGCGCCAGCTGTTGGAGACCCGGTCTTCGGAGTCAAAGGTGGGAACGAGCTCCTCAAGGTCGTCCGTCCGGGCAGGGGAAAAGCGCTTAAAATGCCACTGTTTGCCAAAATAGTAGTTAAGATCATTGATTATATGAGAGCGATTAAACAGGAACATGGGATCGGACCTCCTTAAATTGTTATGAATCTTATTATACAAGAGAGGTTCTGGGTTTGACAAAACTTTTTCCGCTTGGACCTGTTTAAACGTTGATTTTTGGATAATGATGTGTTATGATTTTTTTAACAGGATTTCTCCTGTTTGTCTGGTACTCATTCACGGGGAGTACCGCCTTACAAATCTTGGACAGACATCCATGCCTGTCTGTTGCGGCCCAGTGCCGGAAAATCCCTGACGTGATTACATTTACAGAAAGGAAATTTTAAGAAACCCATGGGAAAAGCGAATTTGTCACTGAACACCATATTGACGAGGAAAGAGGTATTTGCTGATTTTATGAACGGCACTCTCTACGGCGGACAGCAGGTACTGAAGGCGGAGGACTTAGAGCGCATCCCCACCCACTCGGGCATATTTTACGAAACGGAGGAGGGGAAAAAGAACGCTCTGGAACGGCAGGGCGACGTGCGCATGAAGGCGGACCTTGGCACGTATTCCGTGATTCTCGCCAGCGAACCGCAGAACAAAGTCCACTACGCCATGCCTGTGCGCGGCATGCTCTATGACGCCCTGGAGTACACCAAGCAGGTTCAGGAGCTGGAAAACCAGCACAAGAAAAAGGGCGAAAAGCTGGAAGGCAGCCAGTTCCTCTCCGGAATCACCAGAGAGGACAGGCTGACGCCTGTGGTCACCACGGTGCTGTATGCCGGTCCTGACTGGGACGGGGCGAAGAGCCTTTATGAGATGATGGAGACGGGAGAAGACAGGAGCATGGAAGAACTGAGAAAATTTCTTCCGGATTACAAGCTCAATCTTATTGATGTAAACAAGATAGAGGACACTCATGTGTTCAAAAGCTGTTTACAGCACATTTTCAGCATGGCAAAGCTGAGAAAGGATAAGAAGGGGCTCTATAAGTATATGGAGGACCACAGAGAAGCGCTGGAGCGGTTTGACAGCGTGGAGAGAAACGCCGCTCTGATGCTTCTGGGAGAGCAGAAACGGATGGCCAGGTATCTGAACAAAATGGAAGAGAAAGGGGAAGACAGAACTATGAGCGAGGAATTTAGAGATGTGTTTGAGGAAAGCTGGTTTGAAGGTCAACTTGAAGGTGAAAACCGCATGGCGGAGTTAGTCCGGCTGCTCCTTGCCGACAAGAGGCAGGAGGATCTGGAGCGGGCTTCAACAGACAGCCATTATCGCCTTCAGATGTTCGAGGCTTACGGAATCTGAACGATTACCCATTAACTGTCTAGGAACCGCCCTGCCCCTGCTAAACCGCGACGATTGTAATTAGATATGCTATAGGCGGCAGACATGTGGAGAAGCCAGATTATGCAGCGAACATTGTACAGCCTGTTTAGAAGGCACATTAGACCGCGAGGATCGCCGGAGGATAGAATCATGGAAAATACAAAACAAAACACAGGCCCGAATTCCGGCCAGCTGACCCGGATCTCGGGGAACAATATGGGATTTCTGGTGGGAAAGGACAGGACGCCGGAGCAGATCGTGGAATTTTTAAAAGAGGGCGCGGTGTTCAGGGAATTTCCCGATGTCCTGGAAAAGGTATATCCAGGGGCTTACTTAACGGAGAGGCTGGTGTCAGGGCTGGAGGCCATTACAGGCGAGGCCCGGGACAGTGTGGCGAAAAAGGTCCGGAACTGAATGAAAGGAAAGAGCGCGCCCCAGAACAGGGAGACCCTGTTTCAGATCAGTTTTATACTGGGCTTGGTGAGGAGGAGACTTCCTGGCTTTTGGGGGCAGCCGCGGAGACCGGGATTCACTACAGAAACGGGCAGGAGCTGGTGTGGGCTTATGGCCTGAGAAAATCCATGTCCTATGAGGAGGCCAGACAGCTTATGGCCATGCTGCGCCAGGAGGATTTAACAAAGGCCAGGGAGACGGTGGATTATGCCATAGGTCAGATGACAGAAAGTCAAAAACACATCACTTCCCACGAAATAAGCGATGAGCTCAGAGATATTCTGAAAAGCTGTAACATGGACCCGGAGGCCTACATCGGGGCCATGGGGGCGGAGGTTTATGAGCAAAATGCCGGGAAGTTTCAGAAAAATTGAAATAATGATAAAAAAATATTAATGCTTGACGTATTATGGCAGATATGGTAAAGTAAAGGCAGTTAAATAATTACCTGTGAGATGAGAGCAGCAAGGTATGATTTATGGGAAGAGACCATAGATTTGCCTTGCTTTTTTCGCTTTTTCACACAATCCAAGGGCATAAATTCTGCTGGCAGGCTGCCGTAGAACATTAAAGCGGGGAACAGGTTTCATGCGGCAGGAGAAAGGAGAGATGATAAATGATATATGGATTCCTGTCTGTGGCAGAAGGCTGGTCCACGGGTGCCATGATCATACGCATGGTTTCCGCCCTGATCGTGGGCACGATCATTGGTGTCGACCGGGCTCTTAAGAGACGGGGGGCGGGGGTCAAGACCCATACGCTGGTGTGCCTGGGAGCGGCCCTGGTGATGATGACCGGACAGTACATAAAGATGAATTTTGAAGGCAACATGGATATCGCCCGCATGGGCGCTCAGGTAATCAGCGGCGTAGGCTTTCTGGGAGTGGGAACCATTATTGTTACCGGTAAAAACCAGATACGGGGTCTGACTACCGCGGCTGGCCTGTGGGCGTGCGCCTGCCTGGGACTGGCTATCGGCATCGGCTTTGTAAAAGGCGCTTTTATTACCCTGATCCTAGTGATGTTCACATTAAAGGTGCTGACCAAACTGGACACCAAGCTTCACATGTACGCGAAGGTATTTGACCTGTACATCGAATTTCCAAATAATCAGAGCGTGTCCGAATTCATGGAAAGGCTCCACAAGATGGAAGTGAAGATCTACAATTTTGAGCTGAGCAAAAGCAAGATCAAGGGAGAGGGACCTAACGCGATCATCTGCATTGAGGTAAACAGCCGCGGTAAAAGGCGCAATGTTCTGGAGAGTATCCGGGGTATGGTGTGTGTAAAGTACATGGAAGTATTGTGACAGAGCAATCGGTAAGACAATAGCGGCAGTTCAGGGGTTATCCGGGCTGTCGCCGACAATAAAAAGGAGAGACGATATGAGTGGATTGCAGTATGATGTAACGATTATTGGCGG
>CAJUSJ010000052.1 GCA_910588865.1 uncultured Lachnospiraceae bacterium | reverse complement strand
ATGTTTTACCATTTGATGAAAGCTTTATTTCAACTAACTTCGGAAAGATTCAAAAAAACTACCAGGATTTCAACAAAATTCAGATGATCTATATGTGGGTTGCAGGTTTTTGTACCGTTTCATTGTTCTGCTTGTATCAACCATTTATGAATTTGTGGGTTGGAAAAAAATTAATGTTTGATAAGTTTACCATGAGCTTTTTTTGTATTTATTTTTTTGTAAACCGGTGGGGGGACATATGTTATGCATATCGTCAAGGGGCAGGGTTATGGTGGCAGGATAGAATTCGTCCTGTCGTGGAGGCTATTGCTAATATCTCTTTAAATATTTTGCTTGTTCAGAGGATAGGTGTAATAGGTGTTTTGCTATCTACAATAATTGGATTAGTATTTATTAATATGCTATGGGGATCAAGAGTTCTGTTTAAGCACTATTTTACAGATTATAAACAACTATATTATATAAAAAGAATTTTTTTGTACACATTAGTTACATTTGTAGCGTGTTGGGTAACAGACAAAATGTGTATGGTAATGTCTAAAGATGCTATAGGGAATATTTCACAAATAGTAATGAATATATGTTTGTGTTGTTGTATACCTAATGTCCTATTTTTAATAATTTATAGATGGTGTCCAGAGTTTAATGATGTTAAAAACTTATTATTCAAATTACTTGTGAGGAAATGAAATATTATTCTACTCGATGTGATAAAAAGAGTTTGAGGAGTTATATGTAAAGACAATGTGCGTTTATGTATGAGTCCTCCCTGGAGATGATCATATCAACCTTCATTGGATATCAAAACTGTTCGAAGAACTTCTCCCTGCCCTGTGTACAGAGAAGCGTTTTTATTGTATCACAAGGCTCCGCCGCTTTGTAAAGACGATCATGGCTAACATGGTAGGAACCCTTTTGGGGAAAGCGGCGGACGCCGAAGAGACTTTTAAAAATCTGGAGATCTCCAGATGTAAACAATACCAATCTTATTTGAATAAATATAATGTGATTTATATTGACCTCAGTGAAGCGCCCAGAGACTGTTCTACATATCATCAGTACATCAGCCGTTTCAGAACGGAATCAATCAGGATTTGGCTATAGCTTATCCCTATTTAGAGATTGAAATTTTAGACTCCACTTAAGATATTCTGACTGCTGTTTTTAAAAAGACTGGAGATGAATTTATTTTTGTTTTCGACGAATGGGTTGCCCTGTTCCACATGTTTTTTGTGAAGGAAGAAGACAAAAAAGCGTATTTGCTTTTCCTGAAATCTCTGTTAAAAGGAAAGGTGTATGCGGAGTTTATGTACATGATCGGAATTCTTTCTATCTCCAAACATATAAGCGGTTCAGAACTCAACATGTTTCTGAAATATGACATCATCTCAACGGATAAAGCAGCGCAACAAGTTAAATTACCATATAAAAATAGTTCCAGCACTTCCCCAAAAAGATTTTTTATGATAAAATAGGATTATTAGATACATCTTATACACTATAAGAAAGCTAACACTGTATAGAAATTACTTACTAACGCAAAAATATAAACAAACCGGGAGGGGTAAACGATTGGGTGAGTATAAGGCGGACCGTGAATACAAAAATAACGTTTTTTGCGATTTGTTTTCCGAGAAAAGCAATGCGCTTTCTCTATATAACGCGCTTAACCATACCGACTATCAAAATACGGAAGAACTGGAAATTGTCACACTTTCCGATGTGATTTTTATGCGGCAGAAAAATGACGTTTCCATTATGTTTCAAAATGAGCTTACCTTGTGGGAACATCAAAGCACGCTTAATTTCAATATGCCCCTCCGGGGACTGATTTACTTTGCCCATAACGTTGATGGAATTTTAAAGTCCAAAGGAATTACACTGTATGGGAAGAAACTTGTAAAAATCCCATCTCCGGATTATTATGTTTTCTATAATGGGACAGAAAATGCCCCGAACAGGTAGGATTTAAAGCTTTCGGATTCCTTTATCACGCCAAAAGAAGGATATGAGTGGACGGCCCATATGTTGAATATTAATGCGGGGCATAATCAGGAACTATTAGACACCTGTCCAACATTAAAGGGCTATGCCCTGCTGGTACAATACATTCGGGAATTTCAGACAAAAGGAAGCGAATTAAAAGAAGCCGTTGAAAAAGCGATTGACCGCTGTATCCAGGAAAATCATCTAAAAAGTTATCTTTTGAAGAAGAAGGCGGAGGTGAGTTTAATGTTATTGACTGAATTTAATCAGGAGGCGTTTGCGAGAGCAATACGGAATGAGGGGGTTGAAGAAGGAATTGAAAAGGGAGAGGATCGGGTGAACCAACTTAATTTTTATCTTATTTCGGATAAGCGTTTTGACGATCTGACACGCGCGACAAAGGATAAACAATATCAGGCACAGCTGTATAAAGAATACGGTTTATAATTATTCATTATCGTTCTTTTTCTATTATATACAAAATAATGACCAGGCGTCAGGCCAGGTATCTATTCCAAACAGGGAGCTGATGAAATTCCATGATCTACTGGTATCCGCGAAAGTCTGGGATATGTCCACAGACTTGCCGGTGAATCCGCCAGAGTGCTGAAGGCTGCCATTGCCAAAGACACGGAGGCTGTGGCTGAGATTTTTGAGTATACCCACCAAAATGTCGGTGGAGGTAGGATATATAGTTTTGGAAAAGAATGACAACAGCGTATGCGTTTGCCGGGGTTCCTTCTATCTTTCTCTGAAGGAAAACCCGGCAGGTTTTAGTAGGCTTTTAACTTGTCGGTAAATCCGGCGGCATATAATCCTCTCCGTAAATTTCTTCTTTGTCCGGCGCGATCATCATCACAAATTTGATGTCGGATGCTTCCAGCTCTGTGCGCGGTGTGTTAATATTCGCGGTAATTTCCAGAAGCTCCTGATCTGTAAAACGGTTGATCCGCATATAGGTTTCAAGTGGCTGGCCGTCATTTGCGCTAAAAAACAGCCACGGTTCCTCGGTTCCGACGATTACTGGCGCTCGGTTGTTCTGTTCGGATGTCCGTGTGCCTGTCTGGTGGCATGCAGGAGACAGAACAGAACATAGTCAGAGAACATACCATCCAGACAAAACGTACCAGTAATGAAATCTCTAAGGAGATCATAGCTAGGGAAAATCGGTTTCGTAAGACATGGCTAAACTTATTATACTATTTTTTACAGCTATAGGTGATACACTGAGTTGAAAAAGGTAGTGTCACTTTACTTGGGGATCCGGGTGGGCAGACTTTCCGGGGAAATGTATCAGGATTATCCGCATAATTATATCGAATTAAGAAACGGTCCCCTGTCCCATGGCATCATCAGCCGAGTCATGGGACTGATTTCCCCGGAAGTGTTACAAAAACACTGCTCTGAATATGATTCTTTCAAATTATAATAAAGACACGAAAACTATGACATCACACCAACATCTTCCCCATCTCCCCCACTCCATAAAGCGGTAGATTCAAAAGCCCTTCCTCCCATTTACAATCCGCCATAGAGACGCGGACAGCCAGGGCGGGGTGGTATTTTTCACGGTAAGTTTTCAGACTTTTGGCTTTTAGGTTGAGCCGCACTTTCACCTCCACAGGAATCACTTGCCTGCCATTGTCGATGAGAAAGTCAATTTTGCGGGAATTGCGGTCATTTGTGTAGTAATAGATATCCAGTCCGGTGTCTGTTACAAGCTGTTGGAGTACAAACTGCTCAGTCAAAGCTCCTTTAAATTCTGTAAAAAGATCATTGCCGTCCAGCAGAATCTCCTGGCGGAGTCCGGTCATGGAACCCAAAAGTCCCACATCTAAGAGAAACAATTTGAAAGCCTTTAAGTCTTCATAAGCCTTCAATGGCAGACCAGGAGAGGTGATCCGGCTGACTTTGTGAATCAGACCACAGTCGGTAAGCCACAGGATGGCGGTTTCATAGTCCTTTGCCCGGGCACCTTCCCGCACCAGACCGTAGACGAATTTTCTGTTTTCCTTAGCTAGTTGGGAGGGAATGCTGTTCCAAAGCATCCGCGGCCGGGGAACGATTTCGTTGGGCGCGTGTTTGGAAAAATCCTGTTCATAGGCATCAAGGATCCGTTTTTGGATATAACGAACCTGATTAAAATCCCGGTTTTCCACGAAATGAGCAACCGCTTCCGGCATTCCCCCTACAAAATAGTATTGCTTCAGCATGTCGATGTAAGTCTGCCGGAAAGCGGTAATCATCTGAAAATCCTGATGATCAAGAAGAGTGGAGAACTGCGGATGTCCGCATGCTGTCAGAAATTCTTTAAAAGACAGGGGGAACAGTTTCAGGAAATCTACTTTTCCCACAGGAAATGAGGTGCCCTTGTGAAGCGCGATCCCAAGAAGGGAACCTGCTCAGACAATGTGGTACTGAGGCGCGTTTTCACAAAAATATTTCAGACTGGATAAGGCTCTGGGAACTTCCTGGACTTCGTCAAAAATGAGTAAAGTGTTATCAGGGTTGATCTTATGTCCAATATACAGTTCCAGTCCCAGGATCAGGCGGGCAGGGTCAAGGTCGGATTCAAAAAGGCCTGACATTCTGGAGTTAGAATCGAAGTTGATGTACACGGTGTTCTCATAGGCCTGCTGGCCAAATTCCCGCATAATCCAGGTTTTGCCCACCTGTCTTGCTCCCTGAATAATCAGAGGCTTTCGGTAAGCGCTGTTTTTCCATTGATGAAGGGCGGTGATAGCTGTGCGGTACATAGAAACCTCCTGACAGTATTTTAAAGCACTTCCGTAATAGCATATCACGAAAATACAAAAAAACAATGAAAATATGTAATTAACAACACTTTTTGCACGGTAATTTAAGAAAAAGGGTTTGAATTTACTTGAAATAGATTTACAAAAAAGATTACTGTCCGCAGGTACCTGTGAATGTAACCGCTTATGCCCATTGAAAATTGCCTGCGGCAATGGGGCATATGCTTTGGCCCCCATAACGGTATTGGTTCGTGACTGATCAGTAACGTAAAGAGTTTCTTTCAGATGGACTTTGTGGTTATACACTTGACATCCCTCTCCCTTTGAGATATGATAGGATCATCAAAGAAGAAAGAGGTAAGTGTATGTCAAGCATTGTGAAAGCGGAGATAAGCGCAAACTGAATATTTGCCGGGGAAGCAAGATCTGTCGCGAGGCAAGCGATTTACGCTCCCAGTCTGTCCCCATATCCGACTTACAGATGCTTTTATAGGCATGCCCTTTTAGATTTAGAGAGGCGGCATTGTCCGAAAGATATTTTAGAGAATAGATGAAAAGCAGGCATGGCTGTATGGTCATGCTTTTTTTCATCCGAGGCCAAACCCTGATGTCATCCCGCGGGACAGGGGGACTCTCTGTATTTGCGTTCTTTGTCAGCACGGATCATTTCCCGGCAGTTGTAAAACACGAAATGCCATTCCGGCATGGATTTAAGAAAGGAAATGAGAAAAATGATAAGTACAGAGAAAGTAACCCCCACGCATCCAAAACAGCAGCCAGGCCACGGGCTTTTCACTAACACCGAACGTTCCCTGGAATTTGACAAGATCAAGGCTATCTGGGCTTCCATGGCTCTGACAGACCAGGCGAAGGAGAGGATTTTTAGCGCGGTCCCCTGTCTTTGTGAAAATGAACTGCTTGCGCGGCTGAGGGAGACTACCCAGGCCAGGAAGATCATAGAGAGCTGGGGAAATCCGCCGCTGGTATCCATGAGCGGCATCAGGGAACGTTTTGCCATGGCGGCCAAAGGGGAATGTCTGACTCCAGCCCAGCTTGAGGAGATCGAGCTGGCCCTGACGGCGGTTATGCGTCTCAAGGATTATCTGACCCGATGCAGGCAGCAGCAGATTCCCCTGGCGTATTATGACGAGAACCTGGACTGTCTGGAGGAGCTGAGGGACAGCATCCGGCAGCAGATCCGGAACGGAAAAGTGGAGGACGGGGCTTCCAGGCTCCTAAAATCTCTCAGGGAAGACATAGACAGGCTCCAAAACCGGATGAGGGAGAAAGCGGATTCTGTTATACGGGCAAATAAGGACTGTATGTCCGACAGCTTCTGCACATTCCGCAATGGCCGTTTGTGTGTTCCTGTGAAAAAAGAATATAAATTCCGCGTAAGCGGCAGCGTTATTGACAAATCGGCCACAGGGGGCACTTTGTTTATGGAACCAACAGCAGTGGCAAAGATTTATGAAGAGTTGGAACTTTTGCGGATTGAGGCGGAAAATGAGGAGCGGCGGATTTTGTATGTGCTGACAGGGCTGGCGGCGGATCAGGCTCCGGTGATGGAACAGAACATAAGCATGATAGAGAAGCTGGACTTTATCTTCTCCAAGGGCAAGTTCAGCCTGGAATACGACGGCACAGAGCCCCAGATTAACACGGACCGGAAGCTTGTGATAGAAGAGGGGCGGCATCCCCTGATGGATAAGAAGGTCTGTGTTCCTCTGTCCCTGGAGCTTGGCGGCCAAGTCCAGGGCATGGTCATAACCGGACCCAACACAGGAGGTAAGACGGTGGCCATTAAGACAGTGGCTTTGAATGCCCTTATGGCCCAGTGCGGCCTCCATGTAGCCTGCCGCGGGGCAAAGATCTGCATGAACAGCCAATATCTGTGCGACATCGGCGACGGGCAGAGCCTTTCCGAGAATTTGTCCACATTTTCCGCCCACATCGCCAATGTCCTTGAGATTTTAAGGCATGTGGACAGGGAAAGCCTGGTGATTATGGATGAACTGGGATCAGGCACAGACCCTACAGAGGGCATGGGCCTGGCCATCGCCATATTGGAGGAACTTAGGGAAAGCGGGGCCATGTTTTTGGTGACCACCCATTATCCAGAGGTGAAGACCTATGCCCAGGATCAGAAAAATGTGATCAACGCCAGGATGACATTTGACAAGGAAAGCTTAAAACCTCTTTACCGGCTGGTGCCGGGGGAGGCGGGGGAGAGCTGCGCCCTCTATATTGCCAGAAAGCTGGGTATGCCCGGCCATATGCTTCGGACCGCCGTAAAGGCCGCTTATAAAGACCAGATACCGGATGGGATGGATTTTGGGGAAGGCGGGACGCTGGCAAGAGAGAAAGGACCGGGGATCCAAAAACGAAAACAAGGGGCGATAAAGCAGGAGGACGCTGACAAATATCAGCCCGGGGACAGTGTCATGGTGTATCCGGACAAGAAGATCGGCATCGTGTGCGGGAAGGCGGACCCCAAAGGAGTCCTCCAGGTTCAGCTGCCGGGAAAGAAAATCTGGATAAACCACAAGAGGGTGAAACTTGTGGTGGCCGCCGAGAAGCTGTACCCGGAAGACTACGATTTTTCCATTATATTTGACACCGTGGAGAACCGGAAGCTGCGGCATGCCATGGAGAGAAAGCATGTGGAAAATGGGGCTGTCGTTTTGGAGGAATAAGGGGAACTGGCCCCAGGCCCTGCCGCCGCGTCGTCTATTCAGCAATCTGTTCCGGTGTTTACGGAACCTCCGGCATCTGCGGCGGCATGGTATTATAACCTGGAAGCACTGACAGCTCGTGGAGAAACCGTTCCGCGATCATATAGACAAAGACATCCGGTTCCCGCATAACGAAATCTTCTGTGTCAAAATAGTAGCGTGATGTGATAACCCAGTCCGCGAATGCTTCCTTCAGATTCATACTTACGCCTGCCCGGAAGGAGTCCCCTGTCACATATACAGACAGGGGAAGACAGTTTTCATCAAGACTTTTGCCACATTCCCAGAGCATATCAGTATGCTTGTCATTTAAAATTTGTCTTGTGCTCTCAAATGTCGGCATTGGTACTTGGCTATACTCCTGGCTGTCGTAAGAAGCGTCCAGTCCGGCCATGACCTGCAGATCCCCCGGCCTCATGCCCGCGAACGCAAAAGTTCTGGGTTGGTCCTCCCACGTATATCCGGTCTGCTGGGCAATGGTCTTTATCAATTCCATTGCCCCCACATAACCGCCTACCTGGTTCCAGTGGGTATCGGATTTATAATACAAAGCATCAACCCCCTCGTAAGTATTTTTTGCGGCTTTGAGGGCCTCGCCGGGATATACAACGGAGATTTCCGGCGCATGCCGCGCCATATAATCAATCAGCTGCTCTGTCCGGGTAGGCCCTGGTAGCTGACAGCCCGCCCCACATTACAAAGCATGCCGCGAATAATGATATATTTTTCCACAAGTTTTTTCTTTTTCTCATAGTTATAGTCCTCCAATAAAAACACTAAATCACTGTATCTGAAGCGCCATGGTATTGTAACCGGGAATTACGGACAGTTCATGAAGATACCGTTCCGCGATCATATAGATAAAGACATCCGGTTCCCGCGCGACAAGATCATCTGTATCAAAATAATAGCGGGATGTGACTACGCTCTCTTTTGCTGCCTCCTGCAGATAGGCCCCCGCGTTCCAGCGAAAGGAATCACCTGTCAGGTACAGGGATACAGAGAGACACTGGGGATTGCGGGAAATACCGCTTTCCCAGATTACCTCATCATTATTGTCCCGGATAGCCTTTGTGGTTTCGTATTCCGGTGCCGGTACCAGCGTGTACTCCTGGCTGTCGTAGGCTCCATTCAGGCTGGCAAGCTTCTGCAGATCTCCCCTCCGGGTTCCGCTCTCCTCAAATGTCCCTTCCCCTGTTTCCATCGTCTCACCTGTCTGCTGGGCGATCACACCTAAAGGTTCCTCCATCCCCAGACCAGCAATAAATCGCGCTGTCCCTTCGCTGAATTTATTAAAATCTACGCGGCGCTGATCAATCTGTGCCTCAATACTCTGATAGCGTACGATGGGGCCAGCGATAAGCTGTGGAAAAAAGAAATATACAGTAATAATTTATAGAAGGAGCGCTGTACACCGCATTTTCCCCGATAAAGGTCAATTACATAGGATAACGCCTGAAACGTATAAAATGAGATCCCTACAGGCAGCGCGACCTGCTTTATGGAAAAAATCTCCCATTTCATGAGCAGGTTCCATGTTTCCGCGGCAAAGGTGTAATACTTAAAATATCCCAGTATCCCAAGATCCAGAACCACGGTTGCGGTCAGAGCTGCCTTTTTCCAGTTGGATTCCCCCGCCTTTTCTATGAGCAGACCGCCAAAATAATTGACCGCTACGGTAATGAATAACAATAGGATATATTTTGGTTCTCCAAATGTATAAAAGAGAAGGCTCATAAAAAGGAGCAGAAGATTCACGATCTCCTGCTTCCTTGTTGCTAAAAGCAGATAATAGGAAATCAGCGTAACTGGAAAGAACACCCACAAAAAAATCATAGATGAGAAAACCATATTATTTCTCTTCTATAACCATATAGGAAATAAAAGAAACTTTATCATTTTTCATTTTGATGTCCGCCGCGCTTTCAGGCTGGGGAGCTTTTGCCCAGACAGTACTTGTTCCTCCGGCCAGAAACGCGGTCGTCATAAACAACATGGCCTATTTTTTCATGTTTTTCATTGGTTTCCTCCTAAAGATAATAATATATTAATCATTTTAAATGTACTTTGTTGTAACGTCAATTTGCCTAAAAACCAAGAATACTCTTTTCTTTTTAAAAGTAAGTTATGTATTTTTGCTGAATTTACCGCCTCTCCCCCCTTGCTCCTTCCATCCTTCTGCGGCGGGCCGTAAATCAATTTTTTGTTATCTTTTTTTCAACAGGGAAGGAATAGGGAAATAATCTTTCAGAATCCCCTTGCCCAACTCCCCCATTCCGTGCTATAATATCCTCAAAGCAATGATTTCCGCGGCAGTCCTGAAAAGAGGCAAAGCCGGTTTCGCAGCAAACGCTGTATCTTTGAGAGTTCTTATCTTTCTATTGAAATCCTGCTTTTAAATCCCTAAAAATAACAAAAGAGCAGGAGGAAATGGATGGGTAATAATCTTGAGAACACTAAGATCCAGTGGCATTCCGGATTTTATGGTGCCGCCGAGCTGGAGTTTGGATCTGACAAGGAGGTATTGGAGTTTAACCGGGAATATAATTTGAGCAAGGAACCGCTGCGCATGGATCTGCTGATCATCAAAAAGGTGGCAAATGTTCCGATCAAGAACGAAATCGGCCGTATGTTCAGGACATATAATGTGGTGGAGTACAAAAGCCCTGACGACAGCCTCTCCATAAGTGACTACTATAAAACCATAGCCTATGCCTGCCTGTATAAAGGTTTGGAGGGCAGGGCGGATGAAATCCCGGCCCGGGAGGTGACAGTATCCCTCGTCCGTGACAGATATCCGAGAGAGCTGTTCAAGGCGCTGAGAGGGCAGGGCATGACTATCGAAGAGCCTTTTCGCGGAATATACTATATCAAAGGCTCCACATTATTTGATACACAGGTCATTGTGACAAAACGTCTGGATCCGAAAACCCACCGCGGTTTACGGGTGCTTTCAACCGATGCCCGCAGAGAAGATGTGGAAGGGTTCCTTGAGAATGCCGGGAAGCTGACAGATCCAGGCGATAGAAATAACATTGAGGCGGTATTGCAGGTAAGTGTCGCGGCGAATCAGGGGTTGTATAACGAGGTAAGGAGGGATTGGGTTATGTGGGACGCTTTGAAAGAGCTGATGCGGGAAGAGATTGAGGAAGAAAAGAAAAATGCGGTTGAAAGCGCGGTAGAAAACGCGATTCAGAAAACGGCGCGGGAGACGCTGATAGAGACGATCAGAAGCCTGATGGCAAACTTAAAACTAACTGCCGATCAGGCCATGTCCGCCATGGATATCCCGACAGAAAAGTGGGAAGAGTACAGGGCGAAATTGTAAGAGGTATATTCCTTTATGACAGAAGGATGGAATGTAATCAGGAGGCTTTTGCGAGAGCGATACGGAATGAGGGGGAAGAAGAAGGAATTGAAAAAGGAGAAGAACGGGTGAATCTTCATTTAAACATTTTTTAGTCAGCCCAAATCCGAATAGAAGGAGCGATTCTATGGGAATGTTTTTGGACAGCAAGGTACCCTTTGAATCTTACAAAACCGCGGTATCCGGAAGATATTTCGTTGACAAATCAAAACTGATTGAAGAACTTCTTTTTGCCCTGGGTACAGAGGAGCGTTTTTATTGTATCACAAGGCCTCGCCGCTTTGGAAAGACGATCATGGCTAACATGGTAGGAACCTTTTTTGGGAAAGCGGCGGATGCCGAAGAGATTTTTAAAAATCTGGAGATCTCCAGATGTAAGCATTACCGGTCTTATTTGAATAAATACCATGTAATCTATATTGATTTCAGCCAAGTGCCCAGAGACTGTTCCACATATCTTCAGTACATCAGCCGTTTTCAGAACGGAATCAATCAGGATTTGGCTATAGCTTACCCTGATTTAGAAATTGAAATTTCAGACTCTACCTGGGATATTCTGACTGCTGTTTTTCAAAAGACCGGAGATAAATTTATTTTTGTTATCGACGAATGGGATGCCCTGTTCTACATGCCTTTTGTAAAGGAAGAAGACAAAAAAGCGTATTTGCTTTTCCTGAAATCTCTGTTAAAAGGAAAGGTGTACGCGGAGTTTGTGTACATGACCGGAATCCTTCCCATCGCCAAACATACAAGCGGCTCAGAGCTCAACATGTTCCTGGAGTATGACATGGCGACCAAAGTAAAGTTCAGTGAGTTTTTTGGATTTGACGACAGAGAAGTTGATAACCTTTATCAAATTTATGTGGAAGATACAGGGAATCCAAGAATCGAAAGAAAGGAGCTGTCCCTTTGGTACGACGGCTACTACACCGCCGGTGGAAGCAAAATGTACAATCCCCGCTCCGTGGTCTGCGCCCTGACCAACAATCAGATTAGCAATTACTGGACGAGTTCGGGTCCTTATGATGAGCTTTTCTATTATATACAAAATAATGTGAACGATCTGAGAGACGATGTGGCTCTCATGGCTGCCGGAGAACCTGTAGAAATAAAGTTGGAGGGTTATGCGGCAACCGCTGGCCAATTGCGCGCAAGAAATCAGATTTGTTCCGCTATGGTAGTCTACGGCCTTTTAACTTATGACCAGGCGTCAGGCCAGGTATCTATTCCAAACAGAGAGCTGATGATGAAATTCAATGACTTGCTGATATCTGCTGAAAGTCTGGGATATGTCCACAGACTTGCCCGTGAATCCGCCAGAATGCTGAAGGCCACCATTGCCGGAGACACGGAGACCATGGCTGAGATTTTTGAGTATGCCCACAACACGGAATCCCCCATACTCTCCCGCAACAGCGAAACCGAATTGTCTGCTGTGGTCAATCTGGTCTACCTGGCGGCAAGGGACAAATACCGGGTAGAGCGGGAGGATAAGGCCGGAAAAGGGTATGTGGATTTTATCTTTTATCCCGAAAATAAAGCTGCCGACGCCATCATATTGGAGTTAAAAATTGATCACACTCCAGATGACGCAATCCAGCAGATCAAAGATGAGAATTATGCTCTCCGCTTTAAAGGAAAACTGGGAGAAGTACCAAAATATACCGGCAGGATTCTGGCTGTGGGGATCAGCTATAACAGAGAAACAAAAAACCATTCCTGTAAAATAGAAATATTATAAAATCACTATGTCCGCTATGGATATCCCAACAGAAAAGTGGGAGGAATACAGGGCAAAGCTGTGAAAGCCGCCTTTGAAGGGGAATATATTGATGGTAACATTACAGACAGATTATTTCAGCTTAGGACAGATATGCCGGTCCGGTCAGTGCTTCCGCATGAGGCGGTTAGAAGGAGAAGGCGGAGGGGCCGATATGGAGAGTCTCCGGCTGAATGGGGGCACCAGCCATGAGGATATCAAAAGCGGCCAGGAATGGGAGACTTATGAGATCATCGCTGGTCAGAGATACTTAAGAGCTTCCCAAAAGGACAGGGAATGCCGGTTTTTCTGCGGTCAGGAAGAATTTGAATACTTCTGGAAGGTATATTTTGACCTGGAAAATGACTATAAAGTCTATATAGACCAGATCAATCCCAGGGATACCTACCTTTTGACGGCAGCAGATCTGGGTTGGGGGATCCGGATCCTCCATCAGGATCTGTGGGAGATGATGGTGTCTTTTCTTATATCCCAGCAGAACAACATTGTGCGGATCCGCCGGTGTATCAGTAATATCTGTGAGAAATATGGGGAAAGACATGTTACGCCGGAAGGCCGGAACTATTACGGCTTCCCCAAACCGGAAGCGCTGGCCGCTCTTGACGAGGATGCCCTTATGGAATGCAATCTGGGCTACCGCAGCAAGTATGTGGTGAGGACAGCAAGGAGCGTGGCGTCAGGGGAGACGGATCTGGACCGGATCAGGGAGATGCCTTACATAAAGGCAAAAGAGGATCTTTTGAAGCTGTTTGGTGTGGGACAGAAGGTAGCGGACTGTATCTGCCTGTTTTCCCTCCATCATCTGGAGGCATTTCCTGTGGACACCCATATCAATCAGGCTCTGGAAGCCCACTATAAGAGAGGCTTTCCAAACAGACGTTATAAAGGGTTTCAGGGAGTGATTCAGCAGTACATTTTTTATTATGAACTGCATTCTGACAAGCGTTATCATGGTTTGTCAAAAGGGAAAGGAAAAGGCTGATCTTAGCGGAGAAAACTGCTGTATATTGTTTGTCCTGGCTTATCTGGCGATTTGTCTTTTTATCATGGTAAAAGTGGTGTATTGGGGTGGAAATTGGGGTAAAAATGGGGTATGGTTTTTCAGAAAAATACAGCAGAAGAGGCACCTCTTTCCCTAAACTGAAATATTTATCAGCGCTCCTAAACATTCTTTGTAAAAGCACCCGCTAATGATCTGTATCAGGGTAGCTTTTACCTGAATGCCCAGTCAAGCACTTTGTTTTGTTATGTACATATCATTTACAATTTGATATAATTACTAGGCAAGGTGGAGAAGATACTTTTATCTGCCAATTATCCGCAAGAAAGAGGGTATATTATGGCTTTATCTGATCAGAGAAAAGGATATTTGTACGAATACCAAAAAGCCAAATTAAAACGTATTCCTCTTGATGTTCCAAAAGAGAAATATGATGAAATCAAGACAGCTGCAGATACAACCGGTGAATCCGTAAACGGCTATATCAAAAAAGCCATTGATGAACGAATGGAGCGTGACGGTCTTCCTTCTACTGCTCCCGCGGCTCCCAAGACCCCATAAACCTCACCCAGAAAGGAGAATCTCATGTCAGAAGCATTAGCCCACGCAAATATCTATACAGAAGAGGACTATTACAACCTGCCGGAAAATGTCAGAGCCGAACTGATCGACGGCCAGATCTATTACATGGCAGCTCCCAGCAGGATACACCAGAAGATACTCATGTTCTTATCAAAAACCATCGCCAACTATATTGACTCCAAAGACGGTTCCTGTGAAGTCTATCCGGCTCCCTTTGCTGTCAAGCTCTTTGAAGACGACGACAAAACCGTGGTGGAGCCGGATATCAGCGTGATCTGCGACCCTAACAAGCTGACAGATCGGGGCTGCACCGGGGCTCCAGACTGGATTGTGGAGATCGTTTCACCCAGCACCTCCAGCCATGACTATATACGCAAGCTGAATCTATATGCAAAGGCCGGAGTAAAGGAGTACTGGATCATTGATCCTCGCACTGAGAAGGTCTTTGTATACCATCTGGATCAAGCAGATGTCAATGCAGACTCATATACTTTCCAGGACAAGATAAAGGTCAACATCTATGACGATCTGTGGATTGGCTTTGCGGAGCTGGAGCCGTGATCCTCTCCCGCGGAGCCTCTGGAACCATTCCGGGGCTCTTTTCTTTTGTGTCAGGTCCTCAGGACTTCCCGCTGCCCCCTTTTCCCAGGAGGTTGGAAGAAATTCACTCAGCCCCGAAAAACGGGAATATGGCCATTCTGGTAAAGCACAGGCACATTACAGACAGGACTCCTGATATTTTTTCAGCCTGGAAATTGTTTCACACATGATAAGCCTCAGTTGGAAGGCACTAAAATATCAGCGGCTTTTAAGAAACCGTTTGCTGAACCTTGACATTTGCCAACAGCCTTAAGCCTTGCTGATCCGTTCCGCTATCTTTTCGGAAACCGCTTCCGCGATTCTAGTTTTTTCTAGTAGCTGCCAGCCTTGATGGACAAAAAAGAACCAAAGTTTTCCCATTCTATTTTAAGAACTGCCCGCATATCATTTTCCTATAAATACAGCCTCCGCCACGGATCATCGTCCGGCGGGGACAGGATTTTTGGAAAGGGATCTGAGTATGAACAGCAGCCGTCCGCCTCGTTTCATCAACCTGATCATATCTCTGGAATGCGTGCTTCTGGCCGCGTTCCTTATATTATTATCGCCTTTGGGAGACTTAATATCCAACAGCGTTCCGGCGGGAGGCCAGCCCGCCAAGTCCCAGAGCGGGGCGGAGATTCAGGGAGAGGCGGGGGCTCCAGGAGAAACAGCGGTCCCAGGAGAAGCGGCGGTCCCGGGAGAGACAGCGGCTCCGGGCGAGACGAGAATCCAGGGAGAGGCCGGGGAAAGCCAGAGCCCGGAAGACACCGGTCAGAACGGGGTTGACGGAAACGCCGGGGAGAAGAAGGATTTCATCAAATGGGTGGATTTCCAGGTGACCAAGGAGGCCATGGAGAAGGCTTTCCGCTATGATGTTGACACCTGCCAGTCCCAGATTCATCTGGACTGGATCCAGCTTCTGGCCTATCTGGGTGCCCGTTATGGAGGGGATTTCTCCAAATACAAGGCAGCGGACATGGAAAATATAGCGGGCAGGATCCTTGATGGGGAGAAGCTTGAGGAGATCACGGCGGATATGAAGTATTATTCCTACTATCTGGAGGCCTATAGGGCAGTTCTGGGGGGCATGGTGGGGCAGTTCCAGGTGGAGATCCCGGTGTCCCAGGCCCCGGAATATGTGCTGAAAAAGAATCAGAAGTCAGAAGAAGAGGGCGGAAGCGGGAACCGTGATGGGGAGGGCCAGGAAAATGGCAGTCAGGGCCAGGAGGATACGGTCTGGGTCACCAAGTATGGTCTCAAGGCATTTTCCCCGATTGCGAAAAATTATCCCTATAATGACTATGATGATTTCGGGGCAGCCAGAAGCTATGGTTTTAAGAGGCAGCACCTGGGCCATGACATGATGGGGCAGGTGGGAACGCCTGTGATCTGCGTGGAATCCGGCTATGTGGAGGCCATAGGCTGGAATCAGTACGGCGGCTGGCGTCTGGGGATCCGCAGCTTTGATGGGAAGCGGTACTACTACTACGCTCATCTGAGAAAGAATTTTCCTTATCACAAGTCCCTGAAAGAGGGAACCGTGGTTCAGGCGGGGGATGTGATCGGGTATCTTGGCCGGACCGGTTACAGCAGGACAGAGAACACCAACAATATTGATGATCCACATCTCCATTTCGGGATTCAGCTGATCTTTGATGAGTCTCAGAAGGACGGGAATAATGAGATCTGGATCGACTGCTATGAGATCGTGAAATTTCTTGCCATGAACCGGGGGGATACGGTGAAAAAGCAGGAGACCAAGGAGTATTACAGAAAGTATCAGATGGTGGACCCGGCCATTCCAGGGGGCCCCACACCTCAGAAGATACCATCAGAGGGCGAAGGCCAGGCGTCTGATGGGAGTCAGGGAACAGAAGAGGAGGGAAGCCGGGCGTCTGAGGAGAGCCAGGGGGCAGAAGGTGAGGGAAGCCGGGCGTCTGAGGAGAGCCAGGGGGCAGAAACCAGGGGAAGCCAGGGGTCTGAGGAAAATCAGGGGACAAAGGAGAGCCAGGCATAACCAGGGGCGGCGGACATGGGTCAGCCGCCTCTTCGCTATGTACACGGGGCGCAAAGGAAATGTGGCCGTTCGCGCGGCCCTGCCCGGCACGGCGAGTAGGGAAAGAGCCTCCCCTACTCGATTGTAAGAATCAGCACAGGGTGATGACGGTCTGATCCTCCGGCACATACAGGTTGCCGGAAAAATAAGGCTTTCCTTCCTCCAGATACAATGCCTGCCTGTTTTTTATGTTCTTGTCCTCTGTGTGCCAAAGGATGAGATTTTGGATCCCCAGTTTCTCCCCCAGCTCACAGGCATCCTTCACTGTGCTGTGGTGTTTTTCGTAGGGTTTGAATGTTTCCCTCTGGCTGTAGAGGCAGAACGCTTCATGGGTGAGCCAGTGACTTCCCTTTACATACCTTTCGCATTCCTGATTAAAGGGTTCATCGCCGCAGCAGGTGAACCGCTTTCCGTCTTCCAGAACCGTTGTAAAGCCGTACTGTTTGGCCTTTGTGGAGTGAATGTCAAAAAAGGTTACCGGGTAGTCCAGAATCCGCTGGGTCTGGCCGTCATGGACAGGAATCAGGTGAATGCGGTCGCCGATAAGTTTGAAAAATTTACCCTGAACCGTCAGGCGGCAGATGGTGGTGATGGTCTCAGGCAGGTCCTGGTGGCAGTAGATGTTGAGATCTCCCTCATACTGGTTGTTTTTCATGCGGGTGGCAATGACCCGGATGAGCCATACGATCCCAAGAAGGTGATCCGTATGCTCGTGGGTGATGAAGATGTGGTGGATTTGGCCAAGATCCATGTTCATATCCTCCAGGATCCGCAGGATGCCGTTGCCGCCGCCGGTGTCGATCATAAAAAACCGCTCCTGGGGATTTTTTAAGGCAAAGCAGGTGTTATAGCAGCGGGTCACAGTCGCGTTGCCGGTTCCCAAAATATAAAGCTGTTCCATGACAGGTTCTCCTTTTGTTCTTAGATTAATACTGGTGAATCACTATGGTTTATGTTACTATAATAATAGAGAAAACACAAGGCCGCGTTTTGTTACTGTTCAGGTAGGTCCGCGCACTTGCCGCGCTGACCGTATGATAAACTGAGCCAGAGAGCAAAAATCCCATCGCCGCAGGCGATTTTCATGGATTTTTGCCAGTTGCTGTGAACGCATGTGAACAGTAACCGCGTTTTGGGTCCTGCCTGTACATTAGCGGGTATGGTTATGTAGGGCTATGTTCGCGGGTCCGCAAATGGTAACGGCGGATCAAGCGGCGAGACAGTAAAGAGCGGGAGGAAGATACAGTGAGAGATTTAGCCTATTTAAAACTTCTGGCCAGGGAGTACCCCACGGCCAAGGCGGCTTCCAGCGAGATTATCAACCTGACTGCCATCAAGGGTCTTCCCAAGGGGACTGAATATTTTTTCAGCGACCTTCACGGAGAACATGAGGCGTTTATCCATCTGCTGAGAAGTTCTTCAGGGATCATACGGGAGAAGATCAAGGAGACCTTCGGCTACGTGATCCCGGAGGAGGATCAGGAGAGACTGGCCAATTTGATCTATTATCCGGAAAAGGTGATACACCAGCTCTCGGCTGAGGGAAAGGCCACTGATGAGTGGAAGCGGATCAATATCTACCGGCTGGTGGAGATCTGCAAGGTAGTGTCTTCCAAGTACACCAGGTCAAAGGTGAGGAAAAAGCTTCCGGAAGAATTTGCCTATATTATTGATGAGCTCCTCCATGTGGATTACAATGGGGATAACAAAAAAGTCTATTACACGGAGATCATCCGCTCCATCATTGATATTGATGTGGCGGACAAGTTTATTATTGCCCTGAGCCATGTGATACAGAATCTGACCATTGACAGCCTTCACATTATTGGGGATATCTTTGACAGGGGGCCCAGAGCGGATCTGATCATGAATGAGCTGATGCGGTTCCACGATGTGGATATCCAGTGGGGAAATCACGACATCTCCTGGATGGGAGCGGCTACGGGCAACATGGCCTGCATCTGCAATGTGCTCAGAATCGCTATCAGCTACAACAGCTTTGACGTGCTGGAGGATGGCTATGGCATCAATCTGCGCCCCCTGTCCATGTTTGCCGCCAGTGTATATAAAAATGACCCCTGTACAAGATTTGTGCCTCATATTCTGGATGAGAATATATACGACATCGTGGACCCGGGGCTGGTGGCCAAGATGCACAAGGCCATTGCTGTCATTCAGTTTAAGATCGAGGGCCAGATCATCCGCCGCCACCCGGAGTACCAGATGGACGGAAGACGGCTTTTGGAAAGCGTGGATTTTCAGCAGGGCACCGTGACCGTGGAGGGGAAGACCTACGAGATGCTGGACATGGAGTTTCCCACTGTGGATCCAAAGGACCCCCTTAAGCTGACCAGGGAGGAGGAAGAACTTGTCCACACCCTGCGGCTTTCCTTCAAGCACAGCCAGCTTCTCCACAAGCATGTGAAGTTCCTCTATTCTCACGGGGCTATGTACAAGACCTGCAACCAGAAGCTGCTTTACCATGGCTGCATTCCCATGAAAAAGGATGGCAGCTTTGACGAGCTGGAATTTTTTGGGATCCCCTACAAGGGGAAAAGTCTGATGGACATGATCGACAAGATCGTCCAGAGCGCTTATTTCCTGCCGGACAGCAGCCCGGACAAGGAGATGGCCAGGGATTTTATGTGGTATTTGTGGTGCGGGGAGAAATCTCCTTTGTACGGGAAGGATAAAATGACTACATTTGAGCATTATTTTATCGCGGAGAAAAATACCCACAAGGAAGTCATGAATCCCTATTACCAGTTGAGTGTAAAGGAAGAGCACTGCGACAGGATCCTGGAGGAGTTCGGCCTGCCCACCAGGAATTCCCATATTATCAACGGCCATGTGCCGGTGAAGATCAAAGACGGGGAGACTCCGGTGAAGGCCGGGGGCAAGCTGTACATCATAGACGGAGGTCTTTCCAAGGCATACCAGAGCAAGACGGGCATTGCCGGGTACACTCTGATCCACAATTCCAGGCATTTGGCTTTAGCGGAGCACAAACCCTTTTGTCCGGGAAAGGAGAACACGCCCAGGGTGACGATCGTGGAGAAGATGAAGCGGCGGATCATGGTGGGGGACACGGACCTGGGCAGGGAGCTGACAGAGAAGATTGAGGACCTGAAGGAACTGATCAGCGCCTACCGGAAAGGCATCCTGAAGGAAAAGATGGTGTGACGGGAAAAAATTTACATTTATTTAAGAATGAGGCCATTTACCGGAACAGGGAAACATGGTAAACTAAACGGAGCAACCACGAAAGGAAATCTTGAAAGATATTAAGGGAGAAGCGCATGAGAAAAGAAGAATTCCTTCAGACACTGCGCCGGGCGCTTACAGGGGATGTGCCGCCTGGGGTGGTGGAAGAGAATATACGCTACTATGACGGCTATATTTCAGAAGAAGTGAGAAAAGGCCGGTCAGAGGAGGAGGTGATCAAAGAGATCGGAGATCCCCGCCTGATCGCCAGAACCATTGAGGACACCACTGACGGCGGCGGAAACGTGTACCAGAGCGGCGCGTATGAATATGGAGAGAATGGCGGCGGCTATGGAGAGTCCTCCTATGGCGGCAGCTTTCGGGTATTCCGTCTGGACAAGTGGTACTGGAAACTGCTTCTCGCGTTGCTGGTGTTTGGCGTGATCTATCTGGTGCTGGCCATCATAGGAGGCATATTTGCCCTTCTGGCTCCGGTGATCGTCCCTCTGGCTCTGATCTGGATCATACTCTCTGTTGTGCGGAACATGAGAAGATAGCCTTCCGCGCCGCGGCTTTTCAGGGGGCAAGTCCTGGTGTCAATGGAGTCTTATTTGTTAAAAAATGGCTTTGAAACCAATTTGTAACGGTTTTGGGCCATTTTTGCTTGACAAATTAACATCTGTGAAATATAATGTTTAACATAGTTAACATATTTGTAACAAATTAAAAAAAATACCCTGCCGGTCCATTTTTGGGGACAGGCAGTGAGAGCAGATGGAGATTGATATGAGAGCAAGACAATTAGGATATGGGATTTGTACATTGATGATATGCGGCATGATGACATGGGGAAGCGCTGTTGAGGCCAGAGCTGCTTATGAAGTCATAGGAGGACCGGCGTTCAGTTCCGGAGATTATGTGGCCAGCATTGAAGCCGGCGACCATCCGGTTTATGTTTCCATGGACTCCTATGATATTCTCAGACAGGCGACCCAGGGGGAAGCGTACATAATCCTCTCTGACGAGGGAGACGGCTGGATGGAAGTTAAGGTGGGAGATAAGACGGGCTATATCTCTGTGGAGGAAGAGGGAGTCTGTGTGATGGAGAAGGCTGAGGTTGACGCCAGTGATCTGGAACTGACACAGATTGTGGAGGAGAAGGTTCCCACGGCAGCGGAGATTTCCGACAGCCGCAGGCAGGAGCTGGTGGCCTTTGCCCTTCAGTTTGTAGGCGGAAGATATCGCGCGGGCGGCAATGACCCTCATACCGGCGCGGACTGCTCCGGGTTCACAAGCTATGTGATGCTCCACGGCGCGGGAGTTTCCATTGCCCGCAGCTCAGCGTCCCAGTCTCAGCAGGGAGTGGATGTGAGCGCGGATCAGATGAGGCCGGGAGACCTGATCTTTTATGGAAATGGCAGCAGGATCAACCATGTGGCCATGTACATAGGAAACGGTCAGGTCGTACATGCCTCTACTTATAAGACAGGGATCAAGATATCTCAGTGGAACTACAGAGCTCCCGTCAGGATTAAGAATGTGCTGGGAGACTGATGGAATCAGAGGATTAAGGAATAAGGATAAGGGTAGACGAAGAGCCGGACAGGGGGTGTCCGGCTCTTTTGGTTTTCACAGGGCATGAACCCAGATGGGTTATGCCTCTGTGACGGAGTTCCAGGGGAGGAACCCCAATAACTTGAGGGGAGTATCCATCACAATAAGGATTATCAGGTCTAAGGGAAACCTGCACTCCGTTTTCTATTATAATATATCCGAGAAAAAAAAGCAATTGCAAGTATAAACCAGAGGGAAAGAGCCATAATAGTCCTTGTAACAAAACTTAATAAAAGATTTCAGGAGGTATGAATACCATGGCAAATGATTTCAGAAACTGTAAGAACAATAATCAGAACAGCAATCAGAATAACAGCCAGAACAACAATCAGAACAACAATCAGAACAACAATCAGAACAACAGCCAGAACAGCAGCAGAAACAGCAGCCAGAACAACAATCAGAACAGCAGCAGAAACAGCAGCCAGCGCTAAAAAAGCTGTTCAAAAGCCGCCCCGTGGTCATGGGACGGCTTTTTACATATACTGGTAATAAAAAGGACAGGTGATGAATATGAATTACCCGACTATCAGTATGAGAGAATTGGAGTGCTGGATCTGTTATGGACGCCCTATGGAGCTGATTGACCTGAGGAACCGAAGGGCTTTTGGATATTCTCATTTAATGAACGCGGTCAACTTCCCCTTTGAGGAGCTGGAGGCCATGATACAGGAGGGGATACCTCTTCCGTTCTCCAAAGGACTCCCGCTGGTGTTTTACTGCTCCAGAGGGGGGCAGAGTATGCTGGTGTGCAACCACCTCTCTGTCCGGGGATACCCGGTGGTCAATACAGCCGGGGGGCTGGCGGCATACAGGGGCGGCTATCTGGTATACTGCTGAGAGACAGCGGTCCCTTTATTATCAGTAACTACTTGTGAACAGCGACAACGGGTTTGGCTTCGGAATCGGTTGACAGACAGGGGAAGGAGTTTTAAAATGAATGAAGATCATATAATTCAGGAGGAACCTCATATGAAATACATGTTTGCGTCCGATATCCACGGGTCAGCCTACTACTGCCGGAAAACCCTGGAAACCTACAGGCAGTCAGGAGCGGCCCGTCTGATTCTGCTGGGAGACATTTTATACCATGGTCCCCGCAATGAACTGCCCCGGGAGTATGACCCCAAGCAGGTCTTTGCCATGCTGAATGAATACAAGGATCAGATCTACGCGGTCAGGGGAAACTGCGATTCCGAGGTGGACCAGATGGTTTTGGAATTCCCCATGCTGGCGGATTATGCCCTGTTGTCCTTAAATGGCCGGACGATTTACGCCACCCACGGCCATGTTTACAATAAGGATGTGCTGCCTCCTATGGGGCCGGGAGATGCCCTGATTCACGGACACACCCATCTGCCGGTGGCGGAGCCCATGGGAGACTGCTTTCTCTTAAACCCAGGCTCCACCTCCCTTCCAAAGGATGGCAATCCCAACAGCTATGCCATCCTGGATGGGACCGTATTTACCATCTATGATTTTGAAGGTAACAAAGTAAAAGAGATCAGCTTGTGATCAGCTGCCGCCAGTAAGGAGACGCCGGTGAAGAAAACATTTGAATTGATCGCCCCATGCCATTTTGGTCTGGAGGCGGTACTAAAGAAAGAGATCATAGACCTAGGCTACGACATCACTCAGGTGGAGGATGGAAGGGTCACATTTCTGGGAGATGGTGAGGCCATCTGCCGGGCCAATGTATTTTTGCGGACAGCGGAGAGGGTGCTTTTGAAGGCAGGGAGTTTTCGGGCAGAGACCTTTGATGAGCTGTTTGAAAATACCAGGGCCATCCCCTGGGAGGAGCTGATCCCCCAAGATGGAAAGTTCTGGGTTGCCAAAGCTTCTTCTATCAAGAGCAAGCTGTTCAGCCCCTCGGATATTCAGAGGATCATGAAGAAGGCCATGGTGGAGAGGCTAAAGAGCGCCCGGGGCATATCGGTGCTGCCGGAGACAGGGAGCAGCTATGTTTTGAGAGTATTTTTGTACAAAGACCAGGTGACAGTGGGGATAGACACATCCGGAGATTCCCTCCACAAGAGAGGGTACAGAACCCTGATCAGCAAGGCACCTATCACCGAGACCCTGGCCGCGGCTTTGATTTTGCTGACGCCCTGGAAAAAGGACCGGATCCTGGTGGACCCTTTCTGTGGAAGCGGAACCTTTCCCATTGAGGCTGCCATGATGGCAGCGAATATGGCTCCGGGGATGAACCGGTCTTTCCTGGCAGAGGAGTGGAGCAATCTTATTGGAAAGAAATGCTGGTACGACACCCTGGACGAGGCCAATGACCTGGTGGACCGGGAAGCTCAGGCGGATATCCAGGGCTATGACATTGACGGGGATATCGTCAGGGCGGCCAGGGCCAACGCGGAGGCGGCAGGGGTGGGACATATGATCCATTTTCAGCAGAGGCCTGTCAGCGCCCTGAGCCATCCGAAGAAGTACGGGTTTCTCATTGCCAACCCCCCTTACGGGGAGAGGATTGAGGGCAAGGAGAACCTGCCTGGGCTGTACAGGGAGCTGGGAGAGCGGATGAGAGCTCTGGACTCCTGGTCAGCATACATCATAACAGCTTACGAGGACGCGGAGAAATACATTGGAAGAAAAGCGGACAAAAACAGGAAGATCTACAATGGAATGATGAAGACCTATTTTTATCAGTTCATGGGTCCTAAGCCGCCGTCAAGAAACAGGAGCAGGGCAGAGAGCCTATGAGAGGTATGAAATGGCCTGGATCAGCCCTTGTCTGGATATCCGCGGTGACCCTGGGGATATTGTGCCTGGCCGGGTGCCGGCTGGATTCCGGGGCTGACAGGAACGACAACAGCGCGGGGTGGCGTCAGACGGCGGAAAATGGACAGCGGGAGCGGCAGGAATCCACAGAAGGAGGCGGCGGGGAAAACGGGATGGGAGAGCGGCAGGCAGCTGCCAGGGAAGACGGGGAGCAGGCCAGGACCCATGAGTTAAAGCCGCCATCTCCCGGACATCTTAAGCCCAGATTTCCAGAGCCGGGGAAGCTGTCCATAAAGCTTGGCCGGGGTTTTCGCGGCTGGGAGAGGCCAGGTCTGTCAGGAGATGGCAGCGGCGGCAGCGTTTCCTGCCAGGGACTTCCCGCGGGAAACGGCACTCTGGAGATTCTGGTTCCGGCTGAATTTGTCAGGGATACGCTGGAGATCAGTGTGCTGGAATACCAGGACGGCTCCCGGATCCTTCTGCGGCAGGGAGACGTATGGGCATCGCTGGAGCCGGAAAGCCAGGTCATGTCAGTGGGCCGGGGGGCAGGAAGCGGCGTTCCCCGGGCTGTCCCGGAAAAGAAATTCTTAAAATACGGGCCGGAGAAAAGGCAGGGAAGTCTGTGCCTCCCTCTGGAGGCGGTGTGCCTGGCCTTTGACTATAAGGCGTACATGGAGGCGGGAAGCCTGGTGGTGAGGCTGGAGGACAACAGCGGGGGTATCCGAAAAAAGCTTCCGTCTGCCTATGACTACAGAGACACGGGCAGAGCCGCGAGGGTCAGGGATCAGGGAGAGTACGGAACCTGCTGGTCATTTGCTTCCCTGACAGCCTTGGAGACAGCCATGGGACCTTCCGCTGGCCTGGAATTTTCCGCGGACCATATGTCCCTGCGAAACAGCTTTTCTTTAGAGCAGCACCAGGGCGGGGAGTACACCATGTCCATGGCTTATTTGCTGGCGTGGCAGGGGCCGGTGCTGGAGGAGGAGGACCCTTACGGAGATAATATGTCCCCGGAAGGCCTGGCCCCGTCGGTCCATGTCCAGGAGATCCGGCTTTTGCCTGCCCGGGATTTTACGGCCATTAAAAAAGCGGTGTTTCTCAGGGGCGGCGTCCAGAGCTCTCTCTACACCTCCATTGTGAATTCCATGAGCCGCTCCCCGTATTACAGCGCGGACAACAGTTCCTACTGCTATGAGGGGGAGGAGGTGCCTAACCACGATGTGGTGATCGTGGGATGGGATGACCAATATCCCAGGGAGAACTTTCAAAAAGAGCCTCCAGGAGACGGGGCCTTCCTGTGTGTCAGCAGCTGGGGTCAGGACTTTGGTGATGGAGGATATTTTTATGTGTCCTACTATGACAGCAATATCGGCGGCAACGGCCTGGTGTACACAGGGATCGAGGAAACAGATAACTATGACCGGATCTATCAGAGCGACCTGTGCGGCTGGGTAGGCCAGGTGGGCTACAGCCAGGAGAGGGCTTACGGTGCCAACATATACCAGGCAGAGGAGACGGAGGAACTGGCGGCTGTGGGATTTTACGCCACAGGGGAGGACACCTCCTACAAGCTCTATGTTGCCCGCCACTTTAAAACCCAGGCGGATCTTGAGTCCAGGAAGCTGGTGGCTCAGGGAAGATTGGAGTGGGGAGGCTTTTATACCATTGCCCTTAAGGAGCCGGAGCCCCTTGAGGCCGGAGAGCGGTTTGCCATTATCCTGGAGATGGAGACTCCATCAGCGGTCCATCCGCTGGTTGTGGAGTATCAGGCTGACGAGATTACGGCAGAGGTGGATGTGACAGACGGGGAAGGATACATAAGCTATAACGGGCAGTTATGGGAAAGCCTGGAGGACCGGTATCAGTGCAACCTGTGCCTGAAAGGCTATACAAGAGTGAGAAAGGACAGACTATGAAACACAAGATCATATTTGCCACAGGCAATGAGGGAAAAATGAGGGAGGCGCGGCTGATCCTGGCTGACCTGGGATTTCCGGTGCTCTCCATGAAGGAGGCGCAAGCGTCCTGTGATGTGGAGGAGAACGGTTCCACCTTCGCGGAAAATGCCGCGATCAAGGCCAGAGCCGTGTGGGAGCAGACAGGGGACATCGTGCTGGCGGATGATTCGGGCCTGGTAGTGGACTATCTGGGCGGGGAGCCGGGAATCTACTCTGCCCGCTACATGGGAGAGGACACCTCCTACGAGATCAAGAATCAGGCGATCATCCACCGGCTGGCAGAGGCAGAAGAAGAAGGGAGGACGGCCCGGTTTGTCTGCGCCATCGCGGCAGTGCTTCCCGACGGCACGGAGCTGTCCGCGGAGGGAACCGTGGAAGGCCTGATTGCCCACGAGCCTGCCGGGGATGGCGGCTTTGGCTATGACCCTATTTTTTATCTGCCTGAATACGGGATGACATCGGCTCAGATTCCCATTGAGAAGAAAAATGAGATCAGCCACAGAGGAAAAGCCCTGGAAGCCATGAAAGCGAAATTAAAGAGTCTGTATGGGGAGGAAGACCGATGAAGATCCTGATCGTCAGCGATACACACCGGAGAGATGAGAACCTGAAATTTGTCATAGAAGAGGAGAAGCCCTTTGACATGCTGATCCATTTGGGGGATGTGGAAGGCAGCGAGCAGTGGATCCCGGAGTGGGCCGGGGAGGGCTGCATGATGGCCATGGTCATGGGAAATAATGATTTCTTTTCCCGGCTTGAGAGGGAACTGGAGCTTGAGATCGGTCCTCACAGGGCACTGCTGACCCACGGCCACTACTATGGGGTGTCCATGGGGGCGGAGGGGCTGGCGGACGAGGCCAGAAGCCGGGGATGCGATATCGCCATGTACGGCCACACCCACAGGCCTTTTCTGGACAACATAGGAGGGGTCACGGTTCTCAATCCCGGCAGTCTGTCCTATCCCCGTCAGGAAGGCCACAGACCCTCCTATATGATCATGACCATGGATCATGACGGTAAAGTCCGGTATGACCAGAGGTATCTTTAGGACTGCCTGGATCAAAAAATTGAAAAGTATAAAAAAGTGGTTGACAAGAAATGGCAGTTAGTATATAATAATTCTTGCGTTGCGGAAAAGTATTTTTCCGTACATGTCGGGGTGTGGCTCAGTTTGGCTAGAGCGCCTGGTTTGGGACCAGGAAGTCGCAGGTTCGAATCCTGTCACCCCGATCAGACAGTTAACCTTGCGGGTGTAGTTCAATGGTAGAACACCAGCCTTCCAAGCTGGATACGTGGGTTCGATTCCCATCACCCGCTCTCCGCGCGGCATAAATCCGTGTGGGTAAGCAGTACGTGTTCGTAGCTCAGCTGGATAGAGCAACGGCCTTCTAAGCCGTGGGTCGGG
>CAJUSJ010000051.1 GCA_910588865.1 uncultured Lachnospiraceae bacterium | reverse complement strand
CATATGTAACCCAAAATATCAAAATTAATTTATTTAAGTCGTTTACTATAACTATTATTTTTTTATTGCTATCGTTATAAATATGGAGTTGCCAACCAAAATAATTCCACTCAATAACGCAGATGAAGCCATATTGCATTCCGGGCAAATCGGGACGATACGCCTATCTTCTGGGTCTGGCATGGTATCCTACTCGCCGTGCCGGGGCGGGGCGGGGCCGGCTTTGGCCAGATCATAATACTTGTTGATCAGCCCCACATTCAGGCCTGCCGGACAGGGCTGGCAGTGATCGCAGTACACACAGGTTCCCTCCACATCTCTGGGGGTAAAAGAACCGATGATGGAATAATCCTTCTCCTGTGCCGAGGCCTCCATACAACTTCGAGTCCAGTCTAAGTCAATGCTTACCTGATCTTTTTTGGAAAAAGGGGGGGCTGTGGTAAACCCGACAGCACCCCCTTTCCTTAAATCACAGCGATCACAGTCTCATTCCGCTCCGCGTCCATCCCGCTTATAAATCTCACATCAGGGAACTGATCCCGGTTCACCATGACTAAAATACAGTCTGCCAAAAATCCGTTTTCTTCTATCAGCTTCCTGTCAAATTTCACCAGGGGCATTCCCTGTTTTACCTTGGTTCCCTGTGCTGCCAGCACTTCAAATCCCTTCCCGTTCATCTCCACTGTGTCAAGGCCAATGTGGATGATCAGCTGTGCTCCGTTATCCAGGGTGATGCCCATGGCATGTCCTGTATCCGCGACCATAGACACCTCCCCGTCACAGGGGGCTGTGATCAGGTCTTCCTCAGGCCGGATAGCGATCCCGTCTCCTAAGGCTCCTGACGAAAACACAGGATCAGCCACCTGGGTAATCGGAATCACTTTTCCTGACACATAGGCTTTTAACTCCAACCCCTTTTTTTGTCTTTTCTTAAAAAACACCATGGTTTTCCCTCCTGTAAATCTCCTGGCCTATTTCAGTTCTGGCCAAAATTCCCTGTTGGCCTCAATCATCTCATCTAAAATATGTTTTGCCACAAAGGCGGATGGAACGGTTTTGTTCATGGTAAATGCCATCAAAGCCTTTTTGTAAGACCCCTCTATAGCTGCCTCCACTACCAGTTTCTCGCAGGCCTCCTGCTGCTCGATCATGCCTTTGTAGAACGTTGGGATCTGGCCCACTCTCACCGGCTCCGGCCCCTCGCTGGTGATGTACGCGGGGATCTCCACCATGGCGTCGTCGGGGACATTTTTCACGGCACCCTGGTTTGGCACCATGACAAGGTGGCGCTTTCTCAGATTAAACGCCAGGCTCATGGCCACTTCCACGATAAATTCCCCGTGAACCCCGGTGAAGAAAGGCGTCATGTCGATCTCTCCTGTCTTCTCGTAAGTGTCCACCGCGTCAAAGATTCTTTTTTCCCTTCCCTCCATAACCTCATTGGCCCTGGTGTGGTTCTTATCCGCATCCTTTACGATCTGATCCCCCAGGAGATAGTACTGCATGTAAGTATTGGGCAGATAGTCCGGAAACATCCTTGCCAGGTATTTGGCATTGTCAAAGGTGTGCTTCCAGGAAGCGTCGTTGTGGCGTACCTCGCTCCTCTCGTCCGGCGGCATATATCCGTGCTCCTTTACATAGGCTTTCAGTTCCTCTGTCCTGTCCTCATCTTTCACACGGATCTTCGTAAACCATCCAAAGTGGTTCAGACCGAAATAATCTGCCACAATATCGTGGCGGTCGCAGTCCAGGATATTAGCCATGTTCCGCATAATAGCAACAGGCATATCACAGATATTTAAGATCCTGGCCTTTGGCCGGAGGAGGTACATGGCTTTTGCCACAATGGCCGCGGGATTGGAGTAATTAACGATCCAGTAAGTTGGTTTTGCGTATTTTTCACAGAAATCAATCATCTCCACCATGGGATAAATGGTGCGCAGCCCATATGCCAATCCCCCCGGCCCGCAGGTCTCCTGACCCACCACATCGTATTTTAAGGGTATCTTTTCGTCTAACTCCCTCATCTTGTAGAGTCCCACCCTCATCTGGGCAAAAGCAAAGTCGATGTCAGTAAACGCTTCCTCAGGGTCTGTAGTCAACGTGAGTTTCAACTCCGGGTCAAACTTTTCCACCACCTTCTGTACCAGAATCCCTACCTTCCGCTGCCTCTCCTCATTGTTGTCGTAGAGCCGCAGTTCCTCCAGCTTAAACTCCTCCTTCTTGTCCAGAAGGCTCTTTACAATACCTGGAGTATAAGTGCTTCCACCGCCTACGATCACCAGTTTAAATGTTCTCATCATCAAATCCTCCTCATAATAATCTATATCAGCACCCGCCGCTTTACCTGTGCTCCATCGCGTCATCCACAAGGGCCCGTACTTTGCTGATCTCCAGCCCATATACTACCTGAATGTCCTTGCCTTTTCTCATGATCCCGGCAGAACCTGTTTCCTTTAACTCCTGCTCATTGATCCGGCTCTCGTCCGCCACTTCCACCCGAAGCCTGGTAAAACAGTTTTCCAGAGACAGGATATTATCCTTGCCGCCAAGGGCTTCTACGATCTTTCTCCCCCTCTCCAGAGGATCTTCCCCTGACGCCGCGTTCAAAGAGCCTTTCTGGCGCCGCTTCATCTCATTCTTCACGCTGGCGGCATTTTCCTGAAGATCCGTAACCGTCTCATCCTCTTCACGCCCCGGAGTCTTTAAGTCCATTTTCTCAATCATAAACCGGAACACCAGGAAAATCACCAGGATTTCCACAAGCCCAATGACCACATAGAGAGGCCACATAGTACGTCCCGGTCCTGCCGGAAGATTTAACACCAGAAAATCCAGTATTCCGTTGGTAGCGCAGACGCGGACGCCCACAATATAAGTCACCATCTGGAAAAATCCGTCCAGAACCGAGTATACCAGCCACAGGGAAGGCGCCGCGAAGATGAAAGTAAATTCCAAAGGCTCCGTAATACCCGCGATCACAGCGGTCAGGGTGCTGGGAATCAGCTGAGCCTTTAGGTTCTCCCTCTTATATTTTTTCGCTGTATAGTAAAATGCCAGAGCCACCCCTATGATTCCAAAGGTTTTTACCAGGCCGTAGGTCAAAAACCGGCAGGTGTCAGGCATCATTCCCGCCTGCGGGTCATTTAGCAGGGCAAGGAAAATAGGCTTTGCCCCGATCACATTCTCCCCGGCCACCATGGCCTGACCGCCTACAGCGGAATACAAAAACGGAGACCAGATCAGATGATGGAGCCCTGTGGGCACCAGGAATCTGTTTAAAAATCCGTAAACAAACACTCCCGCGGCTCCGGCCCCGCTCATAAAGCCTGTCAGGGCCGTGATCCCTGCCGCCACGGTGGGCCAGATGTAAGTGATAGCCACGCTGAATACTCCTATCACGGGAATCATCACCAGAAGCACCAGTTTTGTGTTGCCATAGGGGGCAAAGCCGCCTTTAAACTCCGTTTCACTGTAACGGTTGTGCACAATCGCTGTCACCACTCCCAGGATCATGCCCAGAAATACACCCATGTCAGTCACATGAAATCCCAGCTGGATCGTCTGTCCTGTTCCATATAAGTCTCCGGCCGTGGCTCCTTCCGCCATCATCCCGGAAAGCTCCAGCCACCGGCTGTTGGCCCCCAGAAACAATATGTAACTCATCAGGGCGATAAAAGCCGCGTCCGCTTTTTTCTTTTTCGCCATGCCCGTGGCGATACCTACACAAAACAGGATACTCAAGTTGCCCATAATGGGATTGAGCATTCCGTTAAAAAACTTCCCGATCGTCCAGATCACGCCGCCCTCTGTGACAAATGCCGTGTTGGTGGCAACCGCGGTCAGGGCGATCAGCATCCCGGCAATGGGCAGGTACAAAACAGGTCCGATCATGGCTTTCGCGAATTTCTGCATAGCGCTTACTGCCTTGTCTTTCATAAATAAAAACCCCTCTTTATTCTGTTTTCAAGTTACCTGCCATGGCTAGTTATCCTGTGCCTATACATTAGCACAGAAAACAAAATATGAAAACAGATCTGAGGGGTTTCTCAACTGGTTGACCAAGGAGTAAACCTGTTTACTTTTCGCTCTCTAATTCCTCCATGAGACGGCTCATCAAGTACTCAAACAAGATCATAACCCTGGCGTAAAAATAGTTAGCCGTCACATTCCGGTCATCTAGAGCGTGGTCATCCAGAACCGGAATGTTTACCGTAGAATCCCGGGCTATGGAATTCGTCTGCTGCCCTGTAAAGGAGATAATATCCATGTGATTTTTCACCGCGTATTCAATCACCTTTGTGATACTGTCCGTCTCCCCGCTTTTGGAGATAGCGATCACCAGGGAACCGCCGATCTGGTTCGTGTCATAGACGCCGTAAGCGTTGGTCTGGATACATTTGAAGCCCTTTACCAGCAGCTTCCGGTTGATATAATCAGCCACAGGGGTTGAGAATCCCGTGGCTGTCACAAAAATGATCCCCTGCCTGTGCTTTTTTACGAGATCGCGGAACTGATCCAGCTTTTCGTCCGGTATCTCATCAATAAAACCAGTGAGTTCAGAAGTGTGCTTCTGGTCTCTTTTTCTGCTGGTAATCATAAAATTCAGCCTGTAGGCCATATCAATGTAGCCGGTGTAACCCATCTTCTTGGACAGCTTGATAATGGTCGCGGCTGAGGTAAAATTGGCTGCCGCCACATCCCGGACAGCCATGGTCAGGATCTCGCTGTGGTGGTTTAAAAGATACTCCAGAATCTGCGTCTCGGTCTCTGACAGCTTGTATTTGTCTCTTAACTTGTAAATGTCAAATCGGATTCCCATGTTTTAGTTCTCCTGTCTGGTACACCATATATGCTTCACGATAGTAACTGTCCCATTATAGCGTGTTTCGCTCTACCGCGCCACCCTTCTCTTCCAGTCTACTGAAAAAAACATACCGCCCCTACCTGTCAACAGCTTTCTGTCCGCTAAGTAATATGCTTTAAAGTGCGAAACTTTAAAGTACAAAAGCGTTGACAAATCCGTATTCCTCCATTACAATAGGGAAAGATAAAAATACAAATCATCATATAGAAATGAGAGGATACATCTATGATCATTATCATGAAACCAAACGCCTCCAAAGAGGCTGTCTCCAGAGTCGCCAGCATAGTGGAGTCCAGAGGCCTCCAGGTCCATTTGTCCAAAGGTGACGAGGTCACCATTGTCGGTGTCGTGGGAGACAAATCCAAACTCCACGGCTCCAATATCGAGATCTCCGAGGGTGTTGACAAGATCGTCAATGTGACAGAGTCCTACAAACTGGTGAATAAAAAATTCCACCCCGAGGATTCCCGGATCCCTGTGGGAAACACCTTCATCGGCCCCGGCAGCGTGACGGTCATGGCTGGTCCCTGCGCCATTGAGAACAACAGGCAGCTCATGGAGACTGCCGTCGCGGTGAAAAAGGCAGGGGCTACATTCCTTCGGGGCGGGGCCTACAAGCCCAGGACTTCCCCCTACTCCTTCCAGGGCCTGGAAGAAGAAGGCTTAGAATACATGAAAGAAGCCAGGGATGCCACAGGACTCAATGTGATCTGTGAAGTCACCAGCGCCCACGCGATTGAGGCCGCGGTGAAATATGTGGACATGCTCCAGATCGGGGCCAGAAACATGCAGAACTTTGAACTTTTAAAGGAAGCAGGCAAGTCAGGGATCCCTGTGCTGTTAAAGAGAGGGCTGTCAGCCACCATCGACGAGTGGCTCAATGCCGCGGAGTACATTATCTCCGAGGGCAACCCCAACATCGTGCTCTGCGAGAGAGGCATCCGCACCTACGAGACCAGCACCCGCAACACCCTTGACATCAGCGCGGTTCCCGTGATCCGGGCCAAGAGCCATCTTCCGGTGATCGTGGACCCAAGCCACGCCACGGGAGTCCGGGCCTATGTGGAGCCTCTGGCCAAGGCGGCTGTGGCCGTTGGGGCCGACGGCCTGATGATCGAGGTCCATCCCTGCCCCTCCTGTGCCCTCTCCGATGGTCCCCAGTCCCTGACCTTTGACCAGTTCCGGACTTTGATGGATGACTTAAAGCCATTTGCCCGTCTGGTTGGGAGGAAGCTGTGATGAAAGACTCCAAGCTGGCCTTTATCGGGCTTGGTCTCATCGGCGGCTCCATCGCCAGGGGGATCAAGCGTTCCAACCCAAAAGCCACCATTATGGCCTACATGCGCACTCGCTCCAGGTTAGAGCAGGCCAGGGAAGACGGCATTGTGGATGTGATTCTCTCCGGGGTGGGAGAAGAGCTTCGCCAGTGTGATCTGATCTTTCTGTGTACGCCAGTGGAACACAATGCCTCCTACTTATCTCAGATCGGCCCCTTCCTAAAACCCGGAGCCCTGATCACGGATGTGGGGAGCACCAAGACCGATATCCACAGACATGTGACCCGCCTGGGGCTGGAGTCCGTGTTTGTAGGCGGCCATCCCATGGCCGGCTCAGAGAAGACCGGATATGAGCACTCCTCTGACCATCTTCTGGAAAATGCCTACTACATCATCACCCCCACCGCCAAAAGCACCCGGGAACAGACAGACCGCCTGGTGGCGGTAGCCCGATCCATAGGCTCCATCCCCATTGTCCTGGACTATGAACAGCATGACCGGATCACCGCCGCCATCAGCCATCTTCCTCACATCGTGGCCTCCAGCCTGGTGAATCTGGTGAGGGACAGTGACAGCGGGGACAGCATGATGAAACGTCTGGCCGCCGGGGGATTTAAAGATATCACAAGGATCGCCTCATCCTCACCAGAGATGTGGGAACAGATCTGCATGACCAACAGCCAGAATCTCTCCCACATCTTAAAGCAGTACATCGATTCCCTCACCTGTGTGGCCAGGCAGCTTGAGGCCAATGATTCCCAGGCCATTTACCGGCTTTTTGAAACCTCCAGGGATTACCGGGATACCTTTGCCCAAAAGGCAAAAGGCGCGATTGACCCTGACTACAGCTTTACGGTGGATATCGCGGACGAGGTGGGGGCCATCTCCACGATCTCCGTGATCCTGGCCGCGGGAGGCATCAGCATCAAGAACATCGGCATCAACCACAACCGGGAGCACGGGGAGGGAGCCCTGCGGATCTCCTTCTATCAAAAGGAAGCCATGGACAAGGCGTGGACAAGGCTAAAAAAATATCACTATGAGCTGATCATGTAACAGACAGGAGACGATTATGAGATTTACCAGAACAAAAGGACTTCGGGGAGAAGTCACCATCCCGGGAGACAAGTCCATCTCCCACAGAAGCGTTATGTTTGGCTCCATCGCCAGCAGCACCACGGAGATCCATCACTATCTCCAGGGGGCTGACTGTCTGTCCACCATCTCCTGTTTTCGGAAAATGGGGATCCACATAGAAAACAAAGGGGATACGGTCCTGGTACACGGCAATGGGCTTAAGGGCCTGAAACGCCCTGACACGATACTGGACTGCGGCAACAGCGGCACCACCACCCGGCTCATCTGCGGCATCCTCGCGGCCCAGGATTTTGACGCTGTTCTCACGGGAGATGATTCCATTAAAAAAAGGCCCATGAAACGGATCATAGAGCCTCTCACCCTTATGGGAGCCAGGATCCAGAGCGTCGGGGACAACCACCGGGCTCCTCTCCAAATCACAGGCAGTCATCTTCACGGGATCCACTATACTTCAAAGGTTGCGTCCGCACAGGTAAAATCCGCTATTTTGCTGGCAGGGCTTTACGCTGACGGGGAAACCCGGGTGACGGAACCTTATGTGTCCAGAAACCACTCTGAGATCCTTCTCCGCCATTTTGGGGCAGATGTATATACGGAAGACACCACCGCTGTCATCCGGCCCGCCTCACGCTTAGAGGGCCAAAAGATCAAGGTTCCCGGGGACATCTCCTCTGCCGCCTATTTTATCTGCGCCGGGCTTATGGTTCCTGACTCGGAGATCATGATCCGCAATGTGGGGATCAATCCAACAAGGGATGGCATTCTGAAGGTCGCGAAGGCCATGGGAGCCGACTTAACCCTTCTCAATGAACAATCCGGCTCCGGGGAGCCTGTAGCGGACATCCTGGTCCGCTCCTCCTCCCTCCGGGGAACGGTCATCGAAGGCCCTATGATTCCCACCCTTATCGACGAACTCCCCATGATCGCCGCCATGGCCTGCGCGGCTGACGGGGAGACGGTGATCCGGGATGCCTCTGAGCTGAAAGTGAAAGAATCCAACCGCTTAGAGGTCATGGTCCGCTGCCTTTCCTCCATGGGAGCCGACGTGACGGAGACAGAGGACGGTATGATCATCCGGGGAGGAAAACCTCTTCGGGGCGCTGTCATCGACAGCCGCTTAGACCACCGGATCGCCATGACCTTCGCGGTCGCCGGGCTGTGCGCTGACGGGGAGACTCAGATCCTTGGGGCAGAGTGCGTGAACATCTCCTACCCGGAGTTTTACAAGGATCTGGCAAAACTGACGCAAGCTCCCGGCATCCTGTAGACAGAACGTTTCTATGGCATAAACGGGTACCAAGGCCTTATATGCCAAAAGACCGCCCCAGGCCATTCCGGCCTGGGGCGGTCTTTCCCTTGTGAGTATTTCCCTAAGCTCCCCAGCCAGGGTCCACTGGTTCACTTAAGTTCTTTGGGATATCCCTGTCAACCGTATACGTCAACCATATTCCCCAGAACCTCATCCGGCACCTTCTGGCCGTACCGGTCTTTCTCCTCTTTCTCCTCCTCTTCCTGCTTCTTACCCTCTTTGGCCTTCAGCTGTTCGATCTGCTGCTTCACCTTCTGGATCTCTTTTTCCAGTTCTCTCTCTTTGTCCTTGTTGTGGGCCTTGGCGGCTTTTTCCTTCTCTTTTTCCAGCTTCCCAAGCTTCTGCTCCAGGGCCTTAAGTCTTGAATTCTCTCCGGACATGGCTCCCATGGAAACTCCAGAAGCGCCTGAACTTGCGGGACTTATTCCTGTCATACTCATCTTCTCCTTTCTTTCTTGGCATTCTGCCGCGTTTTCTGCCGCATCCATACTTTCGTCAGAGTTTTCTTTTCAGACTACAGGTCTGCTGTCAAATGCCTTTTATCTGCTGTAAACAGCCTTTTACGGGTCAACAAAAAGGAGCTTCAGCCTGTAGAGCCCTTCCGACACTTCATTTTCCACTCTTCCATGGTATTTTTCCATCACTGCCCGGATATTGGATAGCCCGGTTCCATCCTCTGGAACCCGCTTCAGTTCCCGGTCACACCTGTTTTCCATAAGGATCAGGTAAAAATTTCCTTTCTTTCTTGTCTCCACCTTCAGATACCGGCTCTCCTCATCCAGATTCTCACAGGCCTTTATGCTGTTGTCCAGCCCATTGGACAGGAGAATGCACCAGTCTAAATCCTTCACATTGCTGTGTTTTGGGATCTTCACGTCACAAAAAACCTGGATTCCCTTCTGTCTGGCAGCGGAAAGCTTGCTCCCCAGCAGCGCGTCCACGGCCGCGTTTCCTGTCTGGGCCTGCCAGGAAAGGCCGGAGGCCAGTTCTCCCAGATCCGCCAGATACCGCCCCGCCTCCTCTGTCTGCCCCTCCGCGATAAGCCGGGACAGCACCCCAAGGTGGTTGCTGATGTCGTGCCGGAATCCACGGGTCTGCTGATATCTGAGAGCGGCCTCCTGGACATAGATCTCCTGAACCTTTGCCTGCTGCTCCAAAAGCTGTACCTTCTGAATCTCCTGAAAGATTTTCACCAGCCTTTCACAGACAAACAGGGTGAGAAAGAGGCACAGTCCCGCGAACACCTGCAAAAACAGCATTTCCCCATGCCGGATCTCGATCAGCGCCCCGTATTCCCCTGACACGGTATCAAAAACCAGGCTGTCTCCATAGAGGGAAACCTGTATGATCCGCTCCACCATGGAGATAAAAAATACCGGCACGGTGAGCCAGACCAGAACCTTCCCCTTGGCCTCTTCTATGGTCTTTCCGAATATCTTTAACACGGCAAAAAACAGCGCCAGAATCCCAAGGGCTTTCAACAGCTCCCTGACACCGTCGCCGGACCGGATCAGGGTCTGGCGGGACATAGACATAACCAGGGGGGAAAAGACTCTGTGGTCAATCCAGGAAAGGATGCCGCCTGTAACGCTTAAGACAGACTGGGTGAGAGCCGCCGCGGCCAAAACCTCCCTCCTTGGCCGCCCAAAGGCGATCCAGCCAAAGACCGCCAGAAGGACCACCTCCATCACAAGTCCCCCGCAGCCTTTTATGTGGAAAAGGTATTCCAGCCCTATGACTCCCATATAAAACAGTACGTACAAAGCGCACCATCCCCATTTAACAAAAGTCCCGCAAAACCGGCCAAAAAATACAAAGGCAGCGGCAGGTGTAACCACGTATGCCAGAAAGCAGGGAAGAATCGTATACCAGCTGAACCAGTAGCCAAACCAGTCCATATTCACACCTCCTGGTCCATGTACCGCGTCATCTCCCGCATCAGCACCTTCTGACAGCCCTTTGATACCGGCACCTGGTCCCCGTTTTCCAGCTTCACCAGACCGCCCCTGTACTCCAGAAGATGCTCCGGATTGATGAGATAGCTTCTGTGGCACCTGAAGAGTCTGGGGGAGGTCTGCTTCTCCAGGTCCCTCATTTTTCCATAATACTCCAGAACCCCGCTTCTGGTGTGGACATAGATCTTTCTGTCAATGACCTCGCAGTAATAGATGTCCCGGAGCCTGACGCTTTTGCACCAGTTCATGGTCTGGATAAACAGACATTTTTCCTCCTTAAGTCCCAGGCGCTTTAAACTCCTTTTCAGGGCAGCTTCCAGCCGTTGTTCATCCACGGGCTTGCACAGATAATCCATGGCCTCAACCTCGAAGGCGTCAAGCATACACTCCCGCAGCACGGTGACAAAGATCAGCACCCCCTCAAATTCTTTCTCCCTCAGCTTTTTGGACAGAGTCACTCCGTCAAGGCCAGGCATCTGGATATCCAGAAAAATAAGATCAAAATCCAGAGGAGCGTCAAGAAGCCGGAAAGCGTTGGCATAACAGGTGACAGCGCAGGTCTCCCCCAGCTGTCCAAGGGCCGCGGTCACCCTCTCTTTTAAGTCCCGGCACATGGCTGGCTCGTCATCGCACAGGGCAACTTTTATCACACATATCACCTCCTGGTCCCGTCTGCCCGCGAAATTCTGTGACAGACAATCGAGCAGGGAAGGCCCTTCCCCCCTGCCCGTCCCGTACATAAAGAAAAAAGGCGGTTCACCCACCTTTTCTCTGTCCCTCATAATCTTTATCCCAAATACTTTACAATGCTGAATACCCAAAAGCGTTCACCAGCGCATCCAGTTTCTGCTTCTGCTGGCACAGCGGGCAGTGACGATAATCGTATGATGTATAATCTGGCAGGTCTTTCTTTCCAAACACAGCCTTAATGGGGATTCCATCCACCTCATCCACAGCGCCGAAAATAGCGGATACGCCGGTCATGATCCCATTATAATACAGAATACTCTCAATGACCTTGTTGACCGTAAGGCCTGTGGTGGCTGAGGATACCAGAACAAGCACATGCTTGTCCTCAATCATATGCACCAGGTTGTCGCGGAAGATAATCTGGCTGTTGTTGTTGAACTCCGGCCGCACCACATAGATGCTCTTGTGCTGGTTCATGGACATAAAACCGCCCTTGGAAAGCTCATCTGACAGAAAAGCGCCGATCACTTCCATACCTTCCATACATACAATGGTGTCCACCACTGTATCAAACAGATAGAGATGGGCCATAGCCTTTGCCACCGCCCTGGCCTCGCTGGCTCTGCTCTTTAACATGGTCAGATCCAGATAGTAATTGATATGGGCATGGTTGGTCGCGAAATGTCCCGGGATGACCCGCATCTGTGCTGTCGTCCCAGCGGTTCCTATCTTTTTCATTCTGGTCTTCATAGGAAAATCCCCCTTTTTTAGTGTGCAACTCTATTATACTAATTTTTCAGAGAATACACAACTGTTTTTTGCTGTTCCTGGTGATGCCATGAACGCGACATGTTACTGTTCAGGTAGGTCTGCGCTAAGCCCCGCGAAAACAAGTTCAGTTCGACAGATATGGTTTTAGCTTTTCCACAAGAACATAAACCTTTGTGCCGGGTGCCGCGGCAGAGGGCAATTTTCCATCATTGATTTTATCAGGCCTTTTAGCATTAGCAATAGCCGCATCCATCTTATCGGCTCGGAAAAATACCCGGAACTCCGTTGGTTCTAGTGAAGATGTCTCATCAAATAGAAACGGGACCGCGTCAATCTTCTGCTGAAAAATTCCGGAAGCATTGCTGCCCGAAAATCTAAAGTTGTTTCTCTCTTGTGGGACTTAAAATTTTGAAATGAAAATTGGCATAACATGTACCCGTGCCTCCTCTCTTTTCTGGTCATGTGAGTTAATCTCTGTGTCACCCTTCCAGCGGAAAATGACACGCCACTTTCCTTTTGCCGTATTCCTTAAGCTCTGGTTCCTTTTCCCCGCAGATCTCTTCCGCGTATGGACACCGGGTCCTGAACCGGCACCCGGAAGGCGGATTCACCGCGCTGGGAATCTCCCCGGCCAGGATCTGTTCCCTCTTCTGCGCCTTCTCCGGGTCCATGCTGGGCACTGCCTGAAGGAGGAACCGGGTGTAGGGGTGCATAGGCTTTTTGTAAATCTCGCCCGTCTCCCCGATCTCACAGACCTTTCCCAGAAACATGACACAGATCCTGTCAGAAATATAGTGAACCACTCCCAGGTCATGGGAGATGAAAAGATAGGTCAGGTCAAACTCCTGCTGCAGATCTTTTAAAAGATTGAGGATCTGGGACTGTATGGACACGTCCAGGGCTGACACAGGCTCGTCGCAGACAATGAGCTTTGGCTTTAAGGCCAGGGCCCTGGCGATCCCGATCCTCTGCCTCTGGCCGCCGGAAAACTGGTGGGGATAGCGGTCAATCAGCTCTGGCCGGATTCCCACCATGCCCATCAGCTCCTTCACCCGGGCCTCTGTCTCCTCCTTTGTCCCATATACCTTGTGGGTCACTAAAGGCTCACCAATCAGATCCCTCACCTTCATCCGGGGATCCAAGCTGGCGTAAGGGTCCTGGAAGATCATCTGGATCTTCTTGTAGACCTGATTCATCTGCTTATCTGAATAGATGGTAATATCCTTGCCCTCAAAGAGGATCTGGCCGTCCGTGGGCTCAATGAGCCTCATCATCATGCGGCCTAATGTGCTCTTTCCGCATCCAGATTCTCCTACCAGGCTCAGGGTCTCTCCTTTATAGATCTCTATGGACACGCCGCTGACCGCGTGAACCACCTGCTTTTTGCTGATGCCGAAGCTGTTTTTCAGCTTGTATTCCTTTGTCAGGTCACGGGTCAGCAAAAGGACTTCCTTCTCGCTCATCTCTCACCCTCGCTTTCAAATAAAAAGCACCTTACAAAATGCCCTGGCGACGGTTCGTAAAGATCCGGCTCCTGCTGAAAGCATTTTGGCATGGAGTGCTGACATCTGGGGCAGAAACGGCACCCTTTGGGAAGATGGAGCATGTTCGGCACCATTCCCCTGATGTTGTAAAGCCGCTCCTTGGACTCCATATCCGGCACGGACCGCATCAGGCCGTCTGTATATGGGTGGCATACATTTTTAAAGATCTCCTTCACGGTTCCGCTCTCCATCACTTTTCCCGCGTACATGACATACAGCCTGGCGCAGAACTGGGCCACCACCCCTAAGTTGTGGGTGATCATCATCACGGCTGTCCCTTTTTCCTCCTGAAGCTGTTTCATCAGATGAAGAATCTGGGCCTCAATGGTTACGTCAAGAGCCGTGGTAGGCTCATCGGCTATGAGAAGCTTGGGGCCGCAGGCCATGGCCATGGCGATCATCACCCTCTGGCGCAGGCCTCCTGACAACTGGTGGGGATATTCGCTGTAGCGCTTTTGGGCATCGGGGATCCCCACCAGCTCAAAGGCCTCAATAACCCTTTTTTTGGCCTCTTCCCTGGTCATACCCTTATTGTGGAGAAGAAGGGCCTCCCGCACCTGCTTGCCCACAGTGGTCACCGGATTTAAGGAGGTCATGGGTTCCTGGAAGATCATGGCGATCTGGTTGCCTAAGATCTTCCGCCTCTCCTTTGCCGCCATGCCTGTCAGTTCCTTCTGGTCAAACAAGATCTGGCCGCCATCCACCTTGCCCGGCTTCTTTAAAAGCCCCATGACAGACATGGCTGTCATGCTTTTTCCGCAGCCCGACTCTCCCACGATCCCCACACTCTCCCCGGCGTCTATGTCTATGCTGACTCCGTCCACCGCGTGTATCTCTCCCTCTCTGGTATAGAAGGTGGTCCGCAGGTCCTGGATCCGCAATAATCTCTCTTCCATGATGGTCTTCCTTTCTCTCTCGCCGTCTCGCGGCTGTCTCATTTCCTATGCGCCCTATTTCTTCATGTGGGGGTCCACCGCGTCCCGCAAGCCGTCTCCCAGGAAATTCAGGGCCAGCACCATGATCAGGATGGCCAGACTGGGAAAGATCAGCATCCACGGGCTGGACATGGCAAAGGTTCTGGACTGGGACACCATCAGGCCCCAGCTGGAATCAGGGGGCTGAGTGCCCACCCCAAGGAAGCTCAGATTGGCCTCCGACAGGATGGCGTCAGGGATATTTAAGGTAAACAAGACGATCAGGGATGGCAGGCAGTTGGGGAGGATATGGCGGAACATGATGGTCCATTTTTTTACCCCCATGCCTCTGGCCGCTTCCACAAACTCCTGCTCCCGGAGAGATAAGGTCTGGGAGCGGACGATCCTGGCTGTCCCCGCCCAGCCGATCATGGACAGGGCGATGAAGATGTTGCTGGTGGTGGCCCCAAGGGTGTACATCACCACCATGGCCAGCACAATGGAGGGAAATGCCAGAACAATATCCGCGAGACGCATGATCACCGCATCCAGCTGGCGGATATATCCGGACACCATCCCCAGCACAATGCCGATGGCCATGGAGATGGTGGTGGGGATCACTCCCACCAGAAGAGACACTCTTCCTCCATAGAGGATCCTGGTGAAAATGTCTCTTCCCAGGTCATCGGTTCCGCACCAGTGGGCCCTGCTTGGGGGCATAAGGCGCTCCACAAGATTGATAGCATTGGGATCATAGACGGTCAGCTTGTCCGCGAAGATAATCGCCAGGGACATAACCGCCAGAACCACCGCGCTGACCGCCGCCACCTTGTTTTCCCTGCACATGTTCACAAATTTGACCTCAAGGGTGTCAGGCATGGGCATGTATCCCAGCTCTTCCTCCTCCACCCTCTGAATCGCCTCCAGACGTTCTTCGGGTGAAAACCGCTCTTTCACAGAGTCCACGGCCAGCCTGGCTGCCAGGGAAGCCGCCTGTTCAAATCTCGCCATATTATTTTCCTCCCTCCACCCGTATTCTGGGATCCACCACACAGTACAAAATATCCGCGATTAAGTTTCCCATGATGATCACCGCGGTGGTAAAAATCACGGTTCCCTGCAAGAGGGGCATGTCCCTGCCATTGATGGCATCCACCGTCAGACGGCCGATGCCCGGGATGCTGAACAAGGTCTCCGTGATCACCGCTCCTGACAGCAGGCTGGATATCTGGATGGCCATCATGGTAATCACCGGAAGCAGGGAATTTTTCAGCCCGTGCCACAAAATCACCGGAAGCGGCGCCAGACCCTTGGCCCTGGCGGTCCGGATATAATCGTCCTCCAAAACCTCAAGAAGGCTGGACCTGGTAAGGCGGGCAATGGTCCCGGCCGCGTTCCACCCCAGCACCAGGGCAGGAAGGATCAGGTGCGCGGGAGAGGCAAAGCCTGATACCGGAAGGATGCCATTGAACAGGTTCTGTAAAAACATGCCCACGGAGAAAGCCGGTATGGACACCCCGCACAGGGCAAAGCCCATGAAGAGATGATCCACTAAGGAATTCTTCTTTACCGCTGAGATGATCCCGGCCGGGATCCCCACAAGCCAGGACAGAACCGCCGCGCTGGCAGCCAGCATCAGGGTCTTTGGAAACGCGTTGGCGATGAGGGATGACACGCTCCGGGTCAGCTTGTAGGAGGTGCCGAAATCTCCGTGGAGGGCATCCCACAGATACCACACAAAACGAACATACCATGGATCATTGAGATGCATGGTCACGCTGAGGCGCTCGATGACATCTACCTTCACTTTTTCTCCCATCATGACAGTCAGCGGATCTCCGGGGACCACGCTGAGCATGACAAAAATCATAAATACAACGCCGATCAGCACCGGAATGGTCACTAATACCCGTTTGGCTATGTATTTTAACATCCGCTATCTCCTCCTTAGGCGCGTACATTTGGAAGCCACGGGGCCGCCGCCTGCTAAAAAAGGCGGCTTAGATCCTGTAAGCCGCCTGTGATCTTTCTATCTCTCAATGGAAACATTGTAATAAGAGGTGTCTGTCCAACCGTTCCAGGGGATCTCAAAGCCTTTCACCCAGTCCTGAACCACCACGATGTGGTCCATCTGATACAGGGGGAACACAGCAGCCTCATCCTGCACCATGGTGGTGTCGATCTTCTGGTAGAGGGCCATGCGCTCATCCTCATCCACCATGGCTCTGGCATCCTCCAGCCACTGGTACACATCCCCGTTCTTGTGATTGATGGAGCGGGCCTTGGTGTTCTTCTCGGTAAAGAAGGTGTACAGGAAATTATCCGGATCGTTGAAATCAGCCCACCACACGGCTCTGGTCATGCCGATATTTCCCTCTCTCCTCTCGGAAAGATACGCGGCCTCGTCCATCTGCTTGATGGTGGCATTGATCCCCACCTGACCCAGCATGGACATGATAACCTGGTTGATTGCCAGGGCATCCGGGTCATCGGTCTTCTGATAAATCTCCAGGTCACAGCCATCCCCGTAACCTGCCTCCGCCAGCAGGGCTTTAGCCCCCTCCGGGTCATAGGGAATCTCCTGGGCATCGTAGGAGCCTAAAACGCCGTCAGGAAGCATGGAGTTCACCACATGGCCCGCCCCGTTGTACATCTGATCCAGAATGGTCTGACGGTCAATGGCCATGGAAATAGCCTTGCGCACCCTGACATCATCCGTAGGTTTCATATCAAGGTTAAAAGCGTAAAAATAGTTGCCTGCCTCCGGCCCTGTGACCAGGTTGTCTTTGTAGGTTTCATTGCCCATAAAATATGCCAGCTGGGATGTGGAGCTGCTCAGATCCACCACGTCCAGCTCCCCGTTCTCATACATCAGCTTCTGGGTATTCTCGTCAGGAACCTGAATCAGCTCAATGCCATCAATCTTGGCCGGACCCTTGAAATAGTCATCGTTGCGCGCCAGGGTGATCCTGTCGTTGAGCACCCAGTCCGTTATCTTAAAGGGGCCGGTTCCCACTGTCACCGCCGGGTCAATGCCGAACTGATCTCCCGCCGCCTCTGTGGCCTCCCGGTTGTAGATGGAGCAGGAGGGTGTGGCCAGGTTTGCCAAAAACGGGGCAAACGGCACCTCCAAGGTGATCTCCACCGTGTAGTCGTCCAGGGCTTTCACGCCTTCTACGCCCTCCGCCTGACCATCAAGCATATCACCCGCGCCTTTGATCATGCTGAAAAAGTCTGTGTTCAAGGCCGCTGTAGCCGGGTTCATCATCCTCTCCACCGTGTACACCACATCGTCTGCCGTAAACCGGGCACCGTTGTGGAACGTCACGTCGTCTCTGAGATGGAAGGTATATACCAGACCATCGGGGCTGATATCCCAGCTCTTGGCGAGGCTGGGCACAATGGTGGCCACTCCGTCCACCACTTCGCATTCCACCAGGCGATCATAGATGTTTAATGGAACCACATAAAACTCTGTATCTTTCTGACAGTCTACTGTAGGGAACTCATCCTTCTCTGGAATATGGATCACATTGCCGCCGGCCGCCGCGCCGCTTCCCGCCGCTGCCGGGGTTGTCTCTCCCGACGCCCCTGCCTGAGTCTGGGCCCCGCCGCCATCTCCTGCCGCGGCCCCGGTGGAAGAACCATCGTCAAAGGCTGATCCGCAGCCTCCCAGCATGCTGACAGCCAAAACTCCCGCCATCAGCAAAGAAAGATATTTTCTCATAATCCTGCCTCCTGTCTCTTGATTTTTACTTTTACAGACGCCTTTTGGGAACTTTCTGTAAAAAAAAAGCATTAGAAAGACTCTAATGCCCCGTCGCGATTATGTCGTTCTCTATTATAGAATGATTTTCACGACATTGCAACTGTTTTTTATGGTTTTTCTTTCTGGTACGCCAGACGTTCTCCCCCATCTCTTCCCCGGATGATGCCGCAGTACTGAAATCCATTCTTTTTTAACAGGTTCTGCATGACCGCATTGTCCCTGTGGGTGTCGATCTTCAGATTGCCGCACTGCCGCCACGCCCAGTTAAGGCAAAACGATCCCGCTCCCCGGCGGCCTCCTCCCGTTGTGATCCGGTGCACCACGCCGTAAGGTTCCTGGTTCAGCCAGCAGCCGTCCCGGATATTCTCATAATCCGTTTCTTCCCCCGCGCGGTAGTAAAAGACCGCGGCCAGCTCCTGCCCGTCCATGCAGGCAAACATAAAGCCGGCCTCTATATCATCCGCGACCATGTCCCGGGACGGGTAGTCAGCCGGCCACTGGGTCGGATTATTGTGTTCCGCCATAAACTGTCTGGCGCGGCTGTACATATCAAGGATCTGGTCCAGCTGACAGAGTCTGGCCGGCTGGATTGTGAATTCCTGTAAGCGGCTGTGCTCATTCATCATTTCACTCATCTTGTTCTCCTGTCTGTTCTCAACGATTTCCGCCATATGCTATACAACCTCAATCTGGCACATCTTCATGGCCTCCAGGGCATTTTTGTGGCTCTCCGGCGTCACACCGGCACAGCACCTGCTGTCCACCGCGACCGGAACCTCCGGCGACATGGCCTTGATCACCATGGCATTGGATATAACACAGATATCCGTACACAGCCCCACAAGCTCCACAGCGCTGTAACCTCCCTGGGCAACATACTGTCCGCACTCCGGGGAGCCGAAGGTATTCTTTTCAAATCTTTTTCCCTGAAAACCATCCAGCTCTTCATGAAGCTTCCACCCGTCGCTGCCTTTGACGCAGTGCTTTACGGGAAGCTTCCTTCCCTCCTGGGTCTGTAAATAATCGTCAAAATGGGTGTCCATGGTAAAAATCACCTCATCCCCTGCCCTTTCATAAGCCAGGATCTTTTCTTTCACAGCCTCCACAATGGCTCTGGCCTCCGCTGTCCCCAGGCTTCCGTCAATAAAATCCTTCTGCATATCCACTACTACCAGCAATCTTTTCATGGCTGTTTCCTCCCTTTCATAACCCATGCTCTCTGCGCGTTTCCGGGCTTCCCCATTGTATCATAAAAATTTCCTGTTGACAAACCCGGAATTTTGTATTAAGATACAACCCAATAAATCAAACCGTTGAAAAAGAGGAGTAAGCTTTTCTTTCCCATCCCAGAGAGTCGCCGCCGGTGTGAACGCGATATGAAGAGAATTGCTGAATGGACTTTTGAGGGCTGTCCTGAACCGTGGATCACATAGTAGGGACTGACGGCTTCCGCGACCGTTACCACCGCGGCATATATGTTGGTATATGAAAAGAGGACCTTAAGGTCAATTTGAGTGGCACCGCGGATAATATTCGTCTCAAGGGTACAGCATAGACTGTGCGCTTGGGACTTTTTTTATGTACACGGAGCGGAAAGGAATATGGCCCCAGCGGCCCATAAACCTTGCCGAAACACGCTCCGCCGCCCCTTTTGTCCACTCACTCTCCATTGGAGACGGGATGAATAATCTTAATATATGGAGGATATCATTATGAAAAAATCTTTTAAAGCCTTATTCCTTACCACCGCTGTGACCGCTTCCCTTCTGGGGGGCTGCTCAGGTTCTTCCAGCTCCCCGGCTCCCGGGGATGGGGCAAGCTACACCATAGGCATCGGGCAGTTCGCGGCCCACGGCTCGTTGGACAACTGCCGGGAGGGCTTTCTCTTAGGTCTCGCGGAGGAGGGCATCGTGGAAGGTCAGAACTTAACGGTCCTATACGAGAATTCCCAGGCTGACGGCGGCATCGCGAGCCAGATCATCACCAATTTCGCCTCCCAGAAAGTGGATCTGATCTGCGGCATCGCCACCCCCATGGCCCAGACCGCCTACGGGGTGGGCAAAAGGCAGGATATCCCTGTGATCTTCACCGCTGTCACGGATCCCGCGGCCGCTGAGCTGGCAAACGCCGACGGCACTCCTGTGGGGGAGATCACCGGCACCAGCGACAAGCTTCCTGTCACCCAGCAGCTCCAGATGATCCGGACCATGCTGCCGGACGCGAAAACCATCGGCATTATCTACACTACCAGCGAGGTAAACTCTTTATCCACTATTGAAGAGTACAAGGCCGCGTCCGGGGACTATGGATTTGAAATTGTGGATATAGGCATCTCCACCACCGCTGATGTTCCTTTAGCCGCGGACTCTCTTTTAGAAAAGGTTGACTGCGTCACCAACCTGACCGACAACACCGTGGTGGCCTCCCTTCCCGTGATCCTTGATAAAGCGGCCAGGAAAAACATCCCTGTGTTCGGCAGCGAGATCGAGCAGGTGAAGATCGGCTGCTTAGCGGCCATGGGACTGGATTACATTGACCTGGGCAAGCAGACCGGAAGGATGGCCGCGGCTGTGTTAAAGGGGGAAAAGAAGGCCAGCGAGATGAACTATGAGGTTATCGAGGAGGCTGCTTTCTACGGCAACACCAAGGTGGCGGAAAACTTAGGGATCACCATCCCGGAGGAACTTACCTCTTCCGCCAAAGAGTTATTCACTGACATTGACCAGTAACCTGTGTCTGCCCCGCGGACAACAGCATTTTGGAGGTTTACGATTATCATGACACTGCTTTTAGGCGTTTTGGAAGAAGGGCTCATCTATGGGGTCATGGCCCTTGGAGTTTACATCACTTATAAGATCCTGGACTTTCCTGACCTGTCTGTGGACAGCACATTTCCCATGGGGGCGGCTCTGACCGCCTCCGCCCTCCTGGCCGGCATCCATCCCGCCGCGACCTTATTGTTATCCTTTGGGGCCGGAGCCCTGGCAGGATGCGCCACAGGATTTATCCATGTAAAGCTAAAGGTCAGGGATCTTCTCTCCGGCATTATTGTCATGACCGGGCTCTACTCCCTGAATCTCCGGTTCGCCGGGGGACGGGCCAATGTGCCTGTATTCACCCAGGACACCATTTTCGAAAATCAGTTTCTCGCGGACCACATCCCCCAGTGGCTGTCACCCTACACCATGGCGCTGATCCTGTTTCTCATCATCGCGGTCTGCAAGGTACTGCTGGACTTATATTTGAACACCCGGTCCGGCTACCTATTAAGGGCTGTGGGGGACAATGAGTCCCTGGTCACCTCCCTTGCCAAGGATAAAGGCATGGTGAAGATCCTGGGACTGGCCATTGCCAACGGCTTCTCAGCCCTTGCCGGATCCATCTACTGCCAGCACAAGGGATTTTTCGAGATTTCCGTGGGCACGGGTACCATTGTGATCGGGCTGGCCAGCGTCATCATTGGAATCCAGCTTCTGTGCCCGGAAAACGGCACCTCCTTTTTAAACAGCCTAAAGCTTCCTCAGGTCCGGCCCACCACAGCCGTCATCGCCGGGTCCGTGGTGTACAAGGCCTGTATCTCTCTGGCCATCTCCCTGGGGATGGAGGCCAATGACTTAAAGCTGATCACCTCCATCTTATTCCTGGTGATCCTGGTGGTCAGCACAGAGCGGAGAAAGAAGGTGAAGTCCCATGCTTGAACTGAACAATATCAGCAAATATTACAACACAGGGACCGTCAATGAGATGTGCCTGTTCCAGGACTTTAACCTGTCCGTGGAAGAGGGCCAGTTCGTGTCCGTGGTGGGGAGCAACGGCTCCGGCAAAACCTCCATGCTCAACATCATCTGCGGCAGCATCCCGGTGGACTCCGGCACCATTTATATAGGAAATGAAAATATCACGGACATGCCGGAATTTAAGCGTCAGAGGCGTATTGGCCGGGTGTATCAGAATCCCGCCATGGGCACCTGCCCCCACATGACCATCCTGGAAAACATGGCTCTGGCTGACAACAAGGGAAAATTCTTTAACCTGCGCCCCGGCACTGACAAAAAGCGGGTGGACTCTTACAGGGAAAGCCTGAGCTCCTTAGGGCTGGGACTGGAAGACAAGCTCCATGTAAAGGTGGGGGTCCTCTCTGGAGGCCAGAGGCAGGCCATGGCCCTTCTCATGTCCACCATGACTCCTATCCAGTTTCTGATCCTGGATGAGCACACCGCTGCCCTGGACCCCAAGACGGCGGAGACCATCATGGAGCTGACAGGCAGGGTGGTGAAGGAGAAAAAGCTGACCACCATCATGGTCACCCACAACCTGCGCTATGCCGTGGAGTACGGCGACCGCCTGCTGATGATGCACCAGGGACAGGCGGTGATGGACGAAATTGGTGAGAAAAAGGCCGCCATCCGCATTGAGGATCTGCTGGAACGGTTCAATGCCATCAGCATTGAGTGCGGGAATTAGGCAGGGCTTTTGTCGGCGGAAAAAGGGAGACAGCCCCGGACTTTTCTCTGTCCGGGGCTGTCTTCTTCTGTATTTTTCTCAGCTCTTTTCCAATATCACTCCATGATCTTTACAACATCTTTCATTACCTGGCTGATCTTGATGTGCTGGGGGCACTCTTTCTCACAGTGATGGCAGCTCTTGCACATGTCCGCTTTCACCTCCAGGCTGTCATAAGCCTTTTTAGCCCCATTCTTTCCCTCAAGCCCAAACACATTGTATGCCTTGAAGATCTCCGGAATGTTCAGCCCAAAGGGGCAGGGCATGCAGTAAGCGCAGGCAGTACAGTTTACCATGGACATGTTGTCATAGATCTCCTTAGCCCCCTTGTAAGCCTCCCGCTCCTCAGCGGAAAGCATGCCGACGGAGCTTCTCTTGGCATAGGTTAAGTTGTCCTCCACCTGTTTCCTCTCGCTCATGCCGCTGAGGAGAAGGGATACCTGCTCCTTGTCCCACAGAAAGTCCAGGGCGTGCTCCACAGCCGTCTTTTCGCCGGAAAATTTCTCCGCCACATGGCTGGACAGATTGGCCAGACGTCCGCCTAAAAGAGGCTCCATGATGATCACCGCCAGGCCTTTGTCCGCAGCGTAGAGCAGACCCTCGGTTCCCGCCTGGTCGTTTACATTTATATAATTGTACTGGATCTGGCAGAAATCCCAGTCCGGAGTGTAATCCACGATCTCCTTGAACACGTCCACTTCATCGTGGAAAGAAAATCCCAGATAGCGGATCTTTCCCTCCTCCCTGGCCGCCTTCATCTTGTCCACCAGGTGGAACTTCTTCACCGCGGTCTCAAACCGGTCCCTGGTGAGAGCGTGGAGCAGATAAAAATCAATGTGGTCTGTCTGCAGCTTCTTCAGCTGCTCATCCAGATATCTGTCAAAATCCTCCTCTTCCTTCAAAAGCCACACCGGACACTTGTCTGCCAGGTAAATTTTCTCCCGGTAACCGTCTTTCAGCGCCTTTCCAACCACAAGCTCGCTGTTGCCGCCGTGATAAGGATAAGCGGTGTCCACATAGTTGACTCCCTCGTCGATCGCGTGCCGGAGCATGGAGATAGCCTCCTCCTCATGGATGCTCCCATCCTCCAGCACCGGAAACCTCATACACCCAAAGCCCAGGGCTGAAACCTTTATTCCTGTCTTTCCAAATGTGCGATACCGCATGTCTCTCTTCCTCCTCATTATTATGTAATTATATAGCAAATCTTATCTCTCCAGCATAAACAGCTGCACCCAATAGATCTGGCCCTGGCTGTCTTTCATGTATCCAATCCCTATGCTGGAAAAATCCTCACTCAGAATGTTGGCTCTGTGGCCCTCGCTGTTCATCCAGGCCTCCACCACAGTCTCCGGCGTCTCATAACCCATGGCGATATTCTCCCCACATCCCCGGTAATCAATGCCCCTCTCGTCCAGCATGGTGTGGAATTCCCTTCCGTCCGGTCTTGTGTGGGAAAAACTGGAGATGGTCTCCTCAGCCCGTGCTTTTGCCGCGGCTGACAGGGGGTCTGACTTTTTCAGGGGAGCCGCTCCCACCTTTGCCCGCTCCTCATTGACCAGCGCCACTACCTGGTCGATGTAAGAATCTTCTTCATCCCCGCTGGCAGAGCCTTCGGTTAAAGGTTCCTGACTGCCAGAGCCTGCCTCCTCTGTCTTGGCTGATGTCTCATCGATTGGCTCTTCTGCCCCAAACTCCTCCGTCTGCCTGTCCTCTGGTGTCACAAAATCCTGATTCCCGATTCCCAGCCTGACATAAGCGGTATAACCCACCGCCGCCGCTCCCACTATGAGAGCCAGCACCACTATGCATATCACTATTTTTTTCACGTTTCTTCGCTTTTTCCTCCTCTATAATCAGTCTGCTGGTAAATATATGCCTGTTAAGTATAATATATTTTGTCATAAAGAGCAACCACTGGTTTTTTCCCAGAGACGAAAAAGAGACCTTGAACAGGTCTCAATATTTAGAAAAGAGATGCCATATATGTCTGCTCAAATTCTGCCTACGGTTCCAATTCCCCGCAAACTCGCAGGGAGAGTATCGTTACTGTTCACTCCATGACGGATCACCTCGCTGATCAGTCATGGGCCAGTACCGTTGTGGAGCCAAAGCATATGCCCCTCTACACTCCGTTTCGGGCGATTCCAAATGGGCATACGCGGTTACGTTCACACGCCCTATGCGAACAGTAACAGAGTATCACTTAGGTATCTTTTGGTAAATATTTTTGATCTGAGGCTTCAGCAGACGATAGATCTCCATCCCCGCCTCAGCCCCCAGCTCTTTCTGTAAAGCAAAATACAGTGCCTGCAGCTGCTTTACATCGTAATCGCACAATATCACATATGTCTTTTCTAAATATTCTTCCGTGTGGTATGCTTCCGGCAATGCCTTTTTCAGCATTGCCCTGACATCCTCATCATCTTCTGTTTCCCTCTTCTGGGGAGCTGTCAGCTCCGATTTGCTCTTGCGGCACACCTCAATCTCCCGGTCGCTCCAGAACTTGACTACGGCGTCAAAACCTGTGTCGTTGGACACGATAATGTATTCAGATTTGGGAGCTGTCTTGATCAGATAGCCAAGATAGGAAACCATCTGAAAATCAAGTCCGTTCTTGCCCGCGTAACATAAAATCATGTCAAACGACAAAGGATATTCCCGTATCACATTCAAGTCCATATAAGAGATGCCCGGGGAGTGTTCCGTATAAAAAAGAATGATCACATCCTTCTGACTCTTCTGGGGAAGGATCTCTTTCCATGCGGTTGCCACGTTCTCGGTGTCAACAAGATAAACTTTCCTGCTGGCCATGATAGTCCTTTCACCATATATGGCATCACGGATATCATAGCATACATTTTATGGGGTGGCAAGGGCGGATTTTTACCTTCTCAATATTTTCATTTTTACCTCCTCCTTACTGCTGTACAAAGCTTTCAATCACGCACTCATGGCCTTTCTTCTCATCATAATTGATGCCGACCAGCAAAATCTCGCCTGTATATTCCTTAATCCATTCCGCATATTGCCTCTCTTTTATCTGCGCGATGGCTCCATAGGCTGATTTGTTCCATTTCAATTCGATCAACAGCGCCGGGTGATCCCCGTTTTTTCTGGGAAGATATACCACATCAGCAAACCCTTTGCCGGAAGGCAGTTCCAGAACAGGCGGCAGATACCAGGCTCTGGCGCTGTAATAAGCCATAAGAATCACGCATTTAAGGGAATTCTCATCATTATATTTGAGAATGGAAGCTGTTTCCTGATGGATCTTCTCTACAATATCCGCGACCATCTTCCCGTCCATGGCCCAGGTGTATTTGAGTAATTGGGCGGAACGCTCCACAGCCTGAACCACCCCGTCCCATCCCGGTCCTTCTATCGCGTTCAAAAATTCCTGGGCGATCTCCTGGTTTGGGATCAGGGCCTCTCCGGTTGCCTCATCAAATGTCAGATATCCCAGATGAATCAGCAAAGTAAGGATATCATCTTTTGATGAAAATGTGGTCATGTCGTTTTGAAACTTCCGCGTGTTGATCTTGCGGCGGCCATTTCCCAGCATCTCAATGACAGACTCTTTCAACCCGTCAAAGTTTTGATCAATGTATACCTTCAGCGCCTCATAAGTTTCTGTTCCGGTCCAGTAACTTTGAAAATCACCGCTATCCATCAATTCCGTAACCGCATGAGGATTATAGATATGCATATCACCTATCAGATAGCCATCATACCACTTTTGAGTTTCCGCATAATCCATGCCATACCTGCCACAGAGGGCCATCACTTCTGCCTCGGTAAAACCAAAATATTCCGCAAGAGAACCTGGCCTCAACATGGAAAATTCTTTAAAAATATTAATCGCTGAGTGTTCCCCATACTTTTTAATAGGAAGGATACCTGTCATATATGCCAGCTCCACATATTCCGCTCCTTTAAAAAGTCCCCTCAAAAAGTCAAGATACGCTTTCTGTACTTCCTGCCGTTTTTTCGCGAATCGGAATACGCAGTCCCACTCGTCAATGATGAAAATAAATCCCTCTCTGGTACACGCGTATATCTGGCCCAGGACGCCTGGCAGTCCATATTGATCCTCCTGAAAACAGGGACCATATTCCGCCTCCAGATCTTTAATGACCGCTTCCTGGATTTTATCAATAAAGATGTCAAGATGGGAGGTGTCAAAAAGGAATCTTTGGATATCAAGCCTTATAACATTATGTTTATTTAAATGGAGACCAAAGCTGTCCTCTTTCTCAATCTTCTTTCCCTCAAACAATTCCCTTGAGTCACAGCCTTTTCCATAATAAGCCACCAGCATGTCCGCGGCCATTGACTTCCCAAAACGGCGGGGGCGGCTTACACAGACATATTTTGTCCTGGATTTATTTAATTTTTTATTTATAAGAGATATCATCGCCGTTTTGTCAATGTAGATTTCATCTGTAACAGACTGACGAAAAGACTCGTTTCCCGGATTCAGATACAGTCCCATATTGTTCGTCAACTCCTTTCTGACTTCAAAAGCTCTTCCATTCATGAGCCTGCGGCTGTTATCTTCTCAATTCCCCGCTTACTAATACCAAACACTTATTTCCATTATACCAAATCTACATCCTTTTTCAAGTTCCTTTTTCAGCTTTAAAAACTATCTCCCTGTCTCTCCCATAAGCCTTTGCTGTTTTATATCCAAAATTATTAAAAATATGTTTTTACCTGATTATTTCTAACATAGTGGCAATGTCCTCGGTTGCCATTGTCACTTTTGACTTTTCAATTAAAATGTTTCCACCTGTCATTATATAGGATGGCATTACTCTGATACCCTCGTAATAGATTTCGCTATTCCGCAATTTATAGGTGGAAACAGCGGGAATCACATTTTTCTTTGTTGACTTTTTCGTAATCATATTAAAAGCTTTCTTCGCGACATCACCCATAAGCATAATAACCTTTTTATTGGGAAATAAAGAAAGTTCCGCTTCTAAATAAGGCAAACTATTTTCAATACTGGTTTTGTCAATGGCATATTCTGTCTTTGGGGTTTTTACAGCATTTGTAATATAGAT
>CAJUSJ010000050.1 GCA_910588865.1 uncultured Lachnospiraceae bacterium | reverse complement strand
AGCAGTCTGGAAGCTCGTCGGGCTCATAACCCGAAGGTCGCAGGTTCAAATCCTGTCCCCGCAATCATGCCTTGGTAGCTCAGTTGGTAGAGCAGAGGACTGAAAATCCTCGTGTCACTGGTTCGATTCCGGTCCAAGGCATACTTTTTACATCATAGGAGTTGTGGGTGTGTAGCTCAGTCGGTAGAGCACTTGACTTTTAATCAAGTTGTCCCGGGTTCGAACCCCGGCACGCTCAGTAAGGAAAAAGCCGGAAATCCTCGATAAAATCAAGGGTTTCCGGCTTTTTTACTGTGGTAGAAAGTAGCCGAAAGTAATCGGTTTTAGGTTTGTGTTTTTGGAAAAAAATGGCTCCTTTTTGGTAAGAATTCAGATATGACAATTCTTATCGAAAAGGAGTATTTTTATGGCGGTAGCTAAGGAGCGGATTCGACAGTTTATTTCAGAAAACAATATTTCCAGCGTCGCGGATGTCTATTCCCTTCTCAAAGGAAGTTTTAAAGATATTCTCCAGGAACTTATGGAAGCGGAGCTGGATGCCTTCCCTCGGATATGAAAAACTTCTTTTTTTATCAGGGCTTACAGTTTCCGCAGGGCGTATATCCTTGTGAGATAAGGGACTCCCGGCTTTCCGCGGTAGTCTTCTTATTCTTTTCCTTCATCTGTTTTACGCTTTTACAGTCAGGATAGTGAATCTTTTTTGTAGAGGTATTGAGGATGTAGGTGGTTGTTACAGGTATGGACTGGGATGACGAGGAATTTCCGGCAGAGGAACCTCCCGCGGTCTGGGTGGAAGCGGTTTTGGAGGTCTGAGGCTGGGCTGGTTTGTCATCCGGGTCTCCGGGGGTGTAGTCATTACAGGGGGATACGTTCCAGGTAATGGAGGACCCGTCTGTGGAGGCTATGATGGTTCCCTGCTTGTCGGTTCGGAGCAATTGGATATCCATGGTCTGAAGCTTTTCCATGGATTCCGCGTGTGGATGTCCGTAGGAATTGCCCGCGCCGCAGGATAGGATGGCATATTCAGGATTTACCTTCTGAAGAAGCTCCCAGGTAGTGGAGGAACCGCTTCCGTGGTGGCCCATGACATAGACGTCGCTGTCCAGTTCAAGACCCGTGCGGCAGATCTCGGACTCACTTTCAGCCTCCGCGTCGCCTGTTATGAGAAAGCTGGTGTCACCGTCCTGGATTCGTATGGCGATGGAGTAGTTATTGGCGTCAGAATAATCGGTTCCTGATGGGGAGAGGATCTGGAAAGTGGCGTCTCCAAGATGGTACTGTTTTCCAACAGCGGGCTGATTCTTTTTCAGCTTTTTGCTTTTTACAATAGACTGAAATGAGTTGTAAACCCTTGTGTCAGCTGTGTAATCGGGACTGAAAACCTGGCCTGCGGGAAACACGTTCAGTGCTCCCACAACCCCGTTAAGGTGGTCGGAATCATAGTGGCTGGCTATAACATAATCAAGGGAGGAGATTCCCTGTCCCTGTAGATAAGATACCACGTAGCTGGATTTTGTACGGTCCCCTCCGTCGTAGAGCATATAGTGTCCCTGGGACTCTACAAGGACAGAGAGCCCCTGTCCCACATCTAAAACATGGATATCTGTCTGAGCCGCCGCTGGTATAGTAACGAGGGAAGATAAAGCCGCGACTGAAAACGCGTATGTAAATAGTCTTTTATTCTTCATGATGATCCGTCCCTTCTATTTTCAATTTGTTATTGCTATTCGTTATTGCTATTCATTATTCGTCAAATTCCGCTATGACATAGTATCCCCGGTCATTGTGTTTGATCTCTTTTATAATGCCGTGTCTTGATTTCAGCCGCTCCCGTCCCTTGTAACAGCCGGACATGGCTACAGCTGGTTCAATGATGTAGCTGCATCCGCTGGCAGCTTCATGTTCCGTGACCTCCACTTCCTGACCCGTGGTCACAAGACCGGACCGCTCCATTTTAAATTCAATGGTTCTCATAAAATGATCCTTTCCTTAAGTTTGTTATACTATTATAAAAAAAGAAAATCAAGTTGTAAACCAAATTTTTTTGCGGTAAAATGATAAATCAATAGACGGTTCATGTTTAGTCAGGTGAATACAAATTAAGGAGAACCTTATGGCAGATTTTCCGGTTTTATATAATAAATTAAAAAAATACGCGGCCGGGGATTTTTATCCCTTTCACATGCCGGGACATAAGAGGCAGGTCCTTGGGGTACGGGATTTTGATTTTATGGACCCGTATCAGATGGACATCACGGAGATCGAAGGTTTTGACAATCTCCATCACCCGGAGGGAGTTATCCGGGAGTCTATGGAATGGGCGGCATCTGTCTATGGCTCTGACAGGACTTATTATCTGATAAATGGGAGCAGCTGCGGAATCTTAAGCGCCATAAGCGGGGTGGTCCCCAGGGGAGGCACTTTATTGATGAGCAGGAACTGTCATAAGGCGGTTTATCATGGGGTTTTCCTCAATTCTCTAAGGACAAAGTATGTTTATCCACAATTTATGGAAAAATATGGGGTTCAGTGTGGATTATCCCCTGAAAAAATCCATAGGATGTTGGAAGAGGATAAAGATATTTCAGCGGTTCTGGTGGTTTCTCCAACTTATGACGGGATTGTATCGGACATAGAGTCCATAGCAAAAATCTGTCATGGGAAAAATATCCCGCTGATTGTAGATGAAGCCCATGGGGCCCATTTTCGGTACGGGGATATATTTCCCACGTCAGCTCTGGAGCTGGGGGCGGATGTGGTGATCCAGAGCGTCCACAAGACCCTTCCCTGTTTTACCCAGTCAGCTATCCTTCATCTGAGGGAGGGATATGTGGACAGGGAAAGGGTGGAGCGATATCTTCAGATCTATCAGAGCAGCAGCCCGTCTTATGTTCTGATGGCTGGGATAGAGCTGGGGATCTGGTGGATGGAGCAGGAGGAAGGGCGGGGGAGGATGAAAGATTTTTCAGATTCCCTTTTAGAGCTTCGCCGGGAATTGAAAACCATGAAGAATTTAAAACTTATGGGAAGGGAGATCGCGGGCCTTAAAGATATTTTCGACATGGATGTATCGAAGATTATCGTCTCCGCGAAGGGGACAGGGATCAGCGGAGTGGAGCTGTGCCGGAGACTTCGGGAGGAGTATCATCTGGAAATGGAGATGTGTACAGAGGATTATGTGACAGCCATCGCCGCGGTGATGGATACCAGAGAAGGGCTTTGGCGGCTTAAGAACGCGTTTTTGGATATTGACGCGGGTTTGAAAGGGGATAAAAGACAGGAACCTTCCTGGAATCCGGGGCCGGAGAAATGGGAGGCGGAGATTGTTTTGCCCATCCATGAGGCATGGGATGGCAAGAAAGAGCTGACCCCCTTGAGGAAGGGTTTGGGAAGGATATCAGCGGGCTTTATCTATGTGTATCCGCCGGGGATTCCTGTTATTGCCCCGGGGGAGAGGTTTACAGGAGAAGTGGTCTCCACGATCCTCCGGTACAAAGAAGAGGGATTGTGTGTTCATGGCTGGGAATCGGATCCGGAAGGTATTTCTCCCCAAGGTGAGTATTTTGTGTCAGTGTTAAAAAAAGAGGAGGACGACGATCATGGGAACATTGCTGGTGATTGAGGGAAGCGACGGAAGCGGGAAGGCAACACAGACAAAGCTTTTGTATGAATACTTGAGGGGGCAGGGAAGGAATGTGAAGATGGTGTCCTACCCGGATTATGACAGCCCCTCTTCTGCCCTTGTAAAGATGTACTTGGGAAGCGAGTTTGGCCAGGATCCCTATATGGTAAACGCCTATGTAGCCTCTTCCTTTTACGCGGTGGACAGGTTCGCGTCTTATCTGAAGAACTGGAAGGATTTTTATTTATCAGAAGACGGGGTTGTGATCTGTGACCGCTATGTGACCAGCAATATGCTCCATCAAACTTCAAAGCTTGGCACAAGGGAGGAGAAGGAGGCTTTTCTGGACTGGGAATATGATTTTGAATACACAAAAGGAGGACTGCCTGTGCCGGACAAGGTGTTTTTTCTAGATGTTCCCCCGGAGGTCACATTCCATTTAATGGAGGAGAGGGAAAATAAGATCACTCACGGGCAGAAGAAAGATATCCACGAGTCCAGCCAGGAATTTTTAAGAAGATCTTATGAGAACAGCATCCTGGTAGGAGAACGATATGGATGGATCCGGATCCCTTGCTGTGACCACAAAGGTGGTATGAAAACCATTGGGGAAATACACGAGCTTATAAAAAAACTGGTTTAGGATTACATTGACAGACATAATTCTATCATGTAAAATTTAGTATGAAAAAGCAAATTTCCATTTACGGAGGATTAACTGATATGCTCATTCCCTCAACTATTCCCGGTCAGGATCATATAAAGAATCATTTTAAAAATGCTGTCTCTTCCCGGAAGATTTCCCACGCGTATATCCTTTCCGGCGAACAGGGAACTGGCAGAAGGTCTCTGGCGGACACGTTTGCCATGACGCTGCTGTGTGAAAGGCAGGGGGGCGCTCCCTGTCTGGAGTGTCATTCCTGCAGGCAGGCGCTGTCAGGCAATCATCCGGATTTGATTCGCGTGACCCACGAGAAGGCCGCCATAGGGGTGGAGGATATCAGGGGACAGGTTAATGATACCATTGTGATCCGTCCTTACAGCAGTCCCTACAAGATCTATATTATAGATGAGGCGGAGAAGATGACCATCCAGGCTCAGAACGCCTTGTTAAAGACCATTGAGGAGCCTCCGGCTTACGCTGTCATCATCCTTCTGACCACCAATTTAGACACATTTCTTCCTACGATTCTGTCCAGGTGCGTTCAGTTAAAGATGAGGCCCTTAGATGAGATAACCATCCAAAATTATCTGAGCGCCAATTTTTCCGTGCCGGAGACCAAGGCGGAGGTGTACGCGGCGTTTGCCAGGGGGAATATAGGGAAGGCTGTGGACATGGCCCAGTCCGAGGATTTCCAGCATTTCTATGATGAATTGCTGCAGATATTGAAAAATATACACAACATGGACATATCCATGCTGTTGAACTACATTAAGAAGATTAAAGAAGAGAAATTTGATCTCTACGAGTGCCTTGATTTTATGCAGATTTGGTACCGGGACGCGCTGATGTTCAAGGTGACTAATGACGCCAATCTGCTTATTTTTAAAGACGAATACAGCTCCATCAACGAGCTGAGTCAAAAGACAGGCTATGATGGCTTGGAAAATATATTGCAGGCCATAGAGAAGGCGAAGGTTCGCTTACAGGCCAATGTAAATATGGAGCTTGCCATGGAGCTGATGTTCCTGGCCATGAAGGAGAATTGAAGATGATAAAAGTTATAGGAGTCCGATTTCGCGACGCGGGAAAGATCTACTATTTTGCCCCGGGCCAGTATGATATCCAATCAGGGCAGCATGTGATCGTGGAGACTGCCAGGGGGATCGAGTACGGTTATGTTGTCCTTGGAAGCCGGGATGTGGAGGAATCTAAAGTGGTGCAGCCCTTAAAATCCGTCATCCGCATGGCAACCAGGGAAGATGAGAATGTGGAGGCTGCCAACAAAAGGAAAGAGAAGGAAGCGTTTAAGATCTGCATAGAGAAGATCAGGAAGCACCATCTGGACATGAAGCTCATTGATGTGGAGTATACATTTGACAACAACAAGATTCTGTTCTATTTTACAGCTGACGGAAGGATCGATTTCAGGGAGCTGGTGAAGGATTTAGCGGCAGTGTTCAAGACCCGTATTGAGCTGCGCCAGGTGGGGGTGAGGGATGAGACAAAGATCGTAGGCGGTGTGGGGATCTGCGGAAGGGCGCTGTGCTGCCATTCCTATCTGTCGGAGTTTATTCCCGTTTCCATCAAGATGGCAAAGGAGCAGAACCTGTCCCTGAACCCCACCAAGATATCCGGAGTCTGCGGACGCCTTATGTGCTGTTTGAAAAATGAGGAGGATACCTATGAGTATCTGAACAGCAAGCTTCCCGGCATTGGCGATCATGTGACCACTGACGACAACTTAAAGGGGGAGGTGCACAGCGTCAATGTACTCAGACAGCTGGTGAAGGTAGTGGTGACTGTGGATAAGGACGAGAAGGAGATTCGGGAGTATAAGGTGGACCAGCTGCGATTCAAACCCAGAAGGAAGAAGGAGAAGGTTCATGTACAGGATGATGAACTGAAGAAGCTGGAGGCCCTGGAGAAAAAAGAGAGAAAATCCAAACTCAATGAGGGTTAAAAAATATCCCCAGCCATGACCGAACTGGTTGTGACTGGGGTTGCTTATTTGGCGGGGAAAACAGGGAAGAAGGAAGTGGGAGGAGAGAATATGGAGAGGGGCAGGATACTCTTAAAAGAAAACGAACGGGTGGATGACCTCCAGAGAAATGGGTACAGGATCATACAGAATAAGGACAAGTTCTGTTTTGGTATGGATGCAGTTCTTTTGTCAGGTTTTGCCCAGGTAAAGCCTGGAGAACAGGTGATTGACCTGGGGACAGGCACAGGAATCATCCCTATCCTTTTGGAGGCAAAGTATGAGGGGGAACATTACACTGGACTTGAGATCCAGAAGGAGATGGCGGAAATGGCTTCCAGAAGCGTGGCTTTAAACGGTCTTCAGGAGAAGATCTCCATTGTGGAAGGAGATCTTCGAAACGCGGGGGAGAGGTTGGGACTTTCCAGATTCGACGTAGTCACGTCAAACCCGCCTTATATGAACCATGCCCACGGCCTAAAAAATCCGGATCTGCCCAAAGCCATTGCCAGACATGAGGTGCTGTGTACCCTAGAGGATGTTGTCAGGGAAGCAGCCAGGCTTCTAAGGCCCGGAGGACGGTTCTATATGGTTCACAGGCCCCACCGGCTTATTGAGATCATTACTGCCCTGACATCCCACAAGCTGGAGCCAAAGAGGATAAAGATGGTTCATCCTTATATAGGAAGGGAGGCCAATATGGTGCTTCTGGAAGCTGTTAGGGGAGGCAGGCCAATGATCAAAGTGGAAGCGCCTGTGGTGGTGTATAAGGAACCAGGTGTGTACACGGAGGAAATTTATGATATCTACGGGTACTAGAAAACATAGGCAATCCCCGAATCCTCGGATATCAGGGCCAGAAAGGTGAGGACAATTATGGAAGGAAAATTATATTTGTGCGCTACCCCTATCGGGAATCTGGAGGATATTTCCTACAGGGTACTGAAAACCTTAAAGGAGGCGGACGTGATCGCGGCAGAGGATACCCGCCATACTGTCAAGCTTCTGAATCATTTTGAGATAAAAACGCCTATGACCAGTTACCATGAGTTCAATAAGATTCAAAAGGCAAGGTATCTGGTGGAGCAGATGAAGTCAGGGGTAAATGTGGCTCTGGTAACCGACGCGGGAACTCCCGGCATCTCAGACCCTGGGGAGGAGCTGGTGAGACAGTGTTATGGAGCGGGGATTTCAGTGACATCTCTTCCCGGGCCCGCGGCCTGTATTACGGCGCTGACCATGTCCGGAATGAGCACCAGGCGGTTTTGTTTTGAGGCGTTTTTGCCTTCAGATAAAAAGGAGAAGCAGAGGATTATTAATGAACTGAAGGAGGAAACCAGGACCATCCTGCTGTATGAGGCTCCCCACAGGCTTGTGAGGACTCTGAAAGAGCTTAAAGAGAACCTGGGGGACAGAAGGATCACCTTATGCCGGGAGTTGACAAAAAAATACGAAGAGGCATGGCAGACTACCTTTGAAGGCGCTTTGGAGAAATATGGGAAGCAGGAGCCTAAGGGGGAATTTGTCATTGTGATAGAAGGAAGAGCTTTTGAGGAAAAGGAGGAAGAGGAGAGAAAGAACTGGGAGGAGATGAGTATGGAAGATCATGTGGATTATTATATAGCTCAGGGCATGGATCGGAAAGAAGCCATGAGGGCCGCGGCTAAGGACAGAGGAATCAGCAAAAGAGATGTGTATCAGCAAATCGTTTTACACTAAGTCGGCGCCGCGACCAGATGGCGGGGTGTCGATATTTACAGTATTGGCTTTTTATGAGTAACCCACTTTTAAGATACCATATTCGCGAATCCAGAACAAAAAGGAAGCGCCATAGGATGATCGACTCATCTGTTGGCGCTTTTATACTGTCACTCTGTATTTTTCGCGTGTAAACGGTTTAGTTCAAAATACAGCGGCACCAGTACCGCGTTTATAACCAGAGCGTAAAATAAGGGAAGCAGCGCTACAGAAATGTCCCCGCATAACTTGGGAAAGGCAAACTCGGGATCAAGCATATGCTTACGCATAAGATTTACCGTGCTGATTGTAAAACCGATGCTTCCCCAAATCAAACTGGATCCGCATACCAGCTTAAGCGCGTTCGCGCTGTCCCTTATTATTTCTGCCGTACAATCGTCTCTCTTAATGATATAGACGAATGCCATTGGAAAGTTCCGCCAATATCCGGTACACAGCAGCGCCAGAAGGGATGGAATCAGAATAAATTCCATACTGATGGAATCTACAAAATACTGGGTTCTGCCGCCGATTCCATATTTGACGATAAACAGCACCCCTAAAATCAGGATTACAAGCTTTACAAGGAAATTTGCTCTTTTTTGAGTACTATTTGCCTTTTGCTGTAATTCCACAAGATTTTCTTCTGCTCTTTTTTGATAATTTTCCATAGGAATCCTTTCTCCACTGAGCAGTTCATTTACACTGATGCCAAGTATGTCGCATAAGTCCAGCATAATAGCGGCATCTGGAATGCTTTTTCCGGTTTCCCATTTTGATACTGCCCGGTTGGTAATATTTAACTTTTCTGCTAACTGTACCTGTGTAAGTCCCTTCTCTTTTCGACAGGCCGCGATGAATTTTCCTATCGTTTCTTGGTTCATGTTTTCCTCCTCTCTCACCATCAGTATAACAGAAAATAATTGCTTAGGAACTAACTATTGGTTGATTTTAGCAGATTCAACCAGCAGTTGATTGTTTCCTTATTACAGGAGTACATAATTCTGAAAATGGAGTAAAAAGAAGAATATGATATAGATTTCTCTTGACAAATCTCTGTCCTGCTTATATGATTATTTTGAAAATCAAAACATTTGAAGGACAAAATAATGAATACAAAGATTATAGGAACCGGGTCCTATGTTCCTGAGCGGGTTGTGACCAACGACGACCTGGCGGACATGGTGGATACCAGCGATGAGTGGATCAGAACCAGGACCGGCATCAGGAAGCGCCATGTCTCGGAGGGCGAAGGCACAGCGGCCATGGCGGCAGAGGCGGCCAGGCGGGCTATGGAGAATGGAGGGGTTGGACCTGAGGATATTGATCTGATCCTTGTAGGGACAACCACGGCAGATGATTGTTTTCCCAGCGCGGCCTGTGAAGTCCAGAAAGCCATAGGCGCGGTTGGGGCAGTAGGGTTTGATATCAGCGCCGCTTGTTCTGGTTTTATATTTGCCCTCAACACGGCGGAGGCGCTGCTAAAGTCATATGGATACCGCACAGGGCTGGTGATCGGGGCGGACAACTTAAGCAAGATCGTGGACTGGTCGGACAGGAGCACCTGCGTGCTGTTTGGGGACGGCGCGGGGGCAGCGGTGGTGAGAGTCCTGGAAGAGGAAGAAGACCGGGACGGTGGGGGCATCCTGGCGGCGGATATGGGCTCTGACGGGAGAAAGGCAGAGGTACTGAGATGCCAGTCCCGAACTATGGGAAATTTTCTTACAGGAACAAAGCCAGAGCCAGGCTACATCACCATGGAAGGGCAGGAGGTATTTAAGTTCGCTGTGAAGAAGGTTCCGGAGTGTATCCAGAGGGTGCTGGAAAAAGGCGGATTGGATGCGGGAGACATCAAGTATTTTGTACTCCATCAGGCCAATTACCGGATCTGCGAATCCATAGCCAAAAGACTTAAAGTTTCCATGGACAAGATCCCCATGAACATAGAACATTACGGCAACACGTCAGGCGCTACCATACCGATCCTCCTTGACGAGCTGAACCGGGAGGGAAAGCTGGAGCCTGGAGATAAGATTATTCTGGCAGGTTTCGGGGCAGGGCTCACCTGGGGGGCTGTGCTGCTTCAGTGGTAGATAAAATTTTTTTAAGAATTTAATTTGATAGTCAAAGTTTATCGATATTTGTCGAGGACTTACTATAATAAATAAGGGCAGGGCCCGGGAAAAAGGAAAAGGAGAATAAAGATATGTTGGACAGAATGAAAGAAATCATCGCGGAGCAGTTAAATGTGGACGAGGACATGATCACAGAGGCTTCCGGCTTCAAGGAGGACTTAGGCGCGGATTCCCTGGATCTTTTTGAGCTGGTAATGGCGCTGGAGGATGAGTATTCCGTGGAGATCCCGGCGGATGATCTGACCAATCTGCTGACAGTAGGGGATGTCATGAATTATCTGAAGGAAAAAGGCGTGGAATAAGCAGGGTATGAAATACTGTAAATCCCGCACAGGATGGAGGAAATTATGAAGACAAGGATCACAGAACTTTTAGGAATTCAGTATCCCATTATCCAGGGAGGTATGGCCTGGGTGGCGGAGCACCATCTGGCGGCGGCTGTGTCCGAGGCAGGAGGATTGGGACTGATCGGCGGAGCCAACGCTCCTGGGGAGGTGGTCCGCGAGGAGATCCGCAAGGCGAGAAAACTGACTATGAAGCCATTTGGAGTCAATGTCATGCTTATGAGCCCTCACGCGGACGATGTGGCCAAGGTGGTTGTGGAAGAGGGCATCAAGGTGGTGACCACAGGAGCGGGAAATCCTGAAAAGTACATGGACATGTGGAAAGCGGCAGGAGTCAAGGTGATTCCCGTTGTGGCCTCCGTTGCCCTGGCAAGGCGTATGGAGCGATACGGAGCCGACGGGGTTGTCGCGGAAGGCTGTGAGTCCGGCGGACATATCGGCGAGCAGACTACCATGACCCTTGTGCCCCAGGTAGTGGACGCGGTAAAAATCCCGGTGATCGCCGCGGGAGGAATCGGCGACGGAAGAGGCATCGCCGCCGCGTTTATGCTGGGGGCAGAGGCGGTTCAGATCGGAACCAGGTTCGTGGTGTCCACAGAGGCTGTGGTACATGAGAATTATAAGCAGAGGATCATCAAGGCCAAGGACATTGATTCAGCGGTGACGGGAAGAAGCCACGGACATCCGGTGCGCTGCCTGAGAAACCAGATGACAAGAGAGTACGGGAAGCTGGAGGCAGAGGGAAAGTCCTTTGAGGAACTGGAGTACCTGACCTTAGGAGCGCTGCGCAGGGCGGTCCAGGAGGGAGATGTGGTGTCGGGAACCGTTATGGCAGGCCAGATCGCGGGTATGATATCAAAAGAACAGACGTGTAAGGAAATGATTGAGGAGATGATGTCTCAGGCAGAAAAGCTGCTGGGACATGAATGATAAAAGGAGTTTTATCCATGAGCAGAGTCGCTTTTATTTTCCCGGGACAGGGAGCCCAGACTGCTGGTATGGGCAAGGATTTTTATGAACAGACGGAAACCGGAAGAAAGGTTTATGACAGAGCGTCACAGCTTTTGGGCTTTTCCATGCCAGAGCTGTGTTTTGAAAAAAATGACAGGCTGGACATTACAGAGTACACCCAGGCGGCTATGGTATGCACCAGTATTGCCATGATGAAAGTTCTTATGGAGCAGACCGGAATTCGTCCCCATGTGGCGGCGGGCTTAAGTCTGGGAGAATACTGCGCGCTGGCCGCGGCCGGGGTGATGTCTGAGGACGACGCCATCTCGACCGTAAGACAGAGAGGAATTCTGATGCAGGAGGCGGTTCCGGCAGGTATTGGATCCATGGCAGCCATTCTGGCCCTGGACGCTAAGGTGATTGAGGAAGTCATAAAAGAGATAGGGGATGTCCAGATCGCAAACTACAACTGCCCCGGACAGATCGTAATTTCGGGAAAGAAAGAATCAGTGGAACTGGCGGGAGCCAGGTTAAAGGAAGCAGGGGCAAAGAGAGTGGTCCCCTTAAATGTCAGCGGGCCATTTCACTCACAAATGCTTGTGGGGGCAGGGGAGAAGCTGGGAAAGGTTCTGGAAACTGTCCAGATCAATGAGCCGATGATTCCCTATGTGGCCAACGTGACGGCACAGTATGTGACAGAGGCCTCCCAGGTAAGACCGCTGCTGGCAAAACAGGTGTACTCTTCCGTTAGGTGGCAGCAGAGTGTGGAAGCCATGGTGGCGGATGGAGTTGACACCTTTGTGGAGATCGGCCCCGGAAAGACTTTAAGCGGGTTTATGAGAAAGATCACAAGGGATGTGAAAGTCCTTAATATAGAAAAGATGGAAGATATGGAGAAGCTATAGGAAAAGAGGCTTTTTGGAGGAAAGGAAGAGGAATATGCTGACAGGCAAAGTGGCGGTTGTCACCGGAGCCAGCCGGGGGATTGGCCGTGAGATCGCCAAGACCCTTGGGGCGGAAGGCGCGACGGTTGTGGTAAATTATAACGGCTCAAAAGACAAGGCGGAAGAGGTAGTAAAAGAGATCCGGGAGGCCCAAGGAAAGGCAGAGGCGGTTCAGTGTGATGTGTCTGACTTTGAGAAGGCCGGGGAACTGATGGATCATGTGATTAAGACTTACGGCAGGGTGGATATTCTGGTAAACAACGCGGGGATCACCCGGGATGGTCTTCTCATGCGCATGTCGGAAGAGGATTTTGACAAGGTGGTCAGCACCAATATGAAGGGCGCGTTTAACTGCATGCGCCATGTGGCCAGGCAGATGATTAAACAGAAGAGCGGAAGGATCATCAACATTTCCTCTGTCTCAGGTGTTCTGGGAAACGGAGGGCAGGTAAATTACGCGGCTTCCAAGGCAGGGATCATCGGCATGACAAAGTCAGCGGCCAGGGAACTGGCCAGCCGGGGAATCACGGTCAACGCCATCGCGCCGGGATTTATCAACACAGAGATGACCCAGGTGCTCTCTGACAGCGTAAAGGAAGGGGCGTGTGCCCAGATTCCCATGAAGGTGTTCGGGGAGACAAAGGATGTGGCGGATGCCGCGGCATTTCTGGCTTCTGATAAGGCCAGGTATATAACAGGCCAGGTGCTGTGTGTGGACGGTGGTATGGCAATGTAGTCGTTGACAAGGAAAGGAATGAGGATGATGAGGAACAGAGTGGTTGTGACCGGTATGGGAGCTATTACTCCTATTGGAAACAGTGTGGATGAATTTTGGAATGGCCTGAAGGAAAAGAAAGTGGGCATTGGGCCCATTTCCGTATTTGATACAGCGGATTACAAGGTAAAGCTGGCAGCTGAGGTGAAGGATTTTGACCCGAAGAATTACATGGATCCCAAGACAGCCAAGAGGATGGAGCGGTTTTCCCATTTTGCGGTGGCGGCGGCGAAAGAAGCCCTGGAGAACTCTGGTCTGGATATGGCCAAAGAGGACCCCTTCCGGGTGGGAGTGTGCGTTGGCTCTGGTATCGGAAGCCTTCAGTCCATTGAGAGGGAGTACAAAAAACTTCTGGACAGAGGACCGGGCCGCGTGAATCCTCTCCTGGTTCCCATGATGATCGGCAACATGGCAGCGGGAAATGTGGCCATCCAGTTTGGACTTAAGGGGAAATGCTTTAATGTGGTGACAGCCTGCGCCACAGGAACCCATTCCATCGGGGAGGCCTTCCGTTCCATCCAGTACGGCGAGGCTGATGTGATGGTGGCAGGGGGAACAGAGGCTTCCATCACGCCCTTAAGTATCGCTGGATTCGGCGCGCTGACTGCCTTGAGCACCTCCCAGGACCCTCTCAGAGCCTCCATTCCCTTTGACAAGGACAGAGACGGGTTTGTCATGGGAGAAGGTGCCGGGGTGGTGGTCTTAGAGTCCCTGGAACACGCCCAGAAAAGAGGGGCCAAAATCTATGGGGAGCTGGCGGGATACGGAGCTACCTGCGATGCCTACCACATCACCTCACCGGCAGAGGATGGAAGCGGAGCGGCGAAGGCTATGGAGTGGGCTATCAAGGATGCCGGCATCTCTCCTGAGGATATTGATTATGTCAATGCCCACGGAACAGGTACCCATCACAATGATCTGTTTGAGACAAAGGCCATTAAACTGGCATTGGGAGACCATGCTTACAAGGTTCATATAAATTCTACCAAGTCCATGGTGGGACATCTTCTGGGGGCAGCGGGAGGCGTGGAGTTCATTGCCTGCTTAAAGGCTGTCCAGGAAGGATTTATCCACGCTACAGCAGGTCTGGAGCATGAGGACGAGGGCTGCGACTTAGATTACACCAGGGGACAGGGCCTTAAGGCGGATGTGACTTACGCCATCAGCAATTCCCTTGGGTTCGGAGGCCACAACGCAAGTTTAGTGATTAAAAAAATGCAGTAAGCCTGGGAATAAAAACGGGTTTAGGTGGTCTGACAGGTGCCCCAAAGCGGCGCGTGCCGGTTCATATTATATGAGGAGAAAGACAGATGGAGATCCAGAATATTCTTATGCTGATCCAGGCGTTTACGGAGCATTCGCTGACAGAGCTGAATGTGGAAGACGGCGGGGTCAAGGTTTGTTTAAAGAAAGACGCGGGAACGGCCGGAGTGTCGGTTTTGGGCAGCGGGGCGGCAATACCGGTGCCGGTTTCCGGAGGGATGACAGCAGGCCTGACAGAAGTGAGCGGCATCGCGGGTGTTTCGGGAATCATAAATTCAGCCCCGGGAACCCAGGCTGCCGCGGCAGCTGGGATGGCTGAGGCCGGAGTTATGGCGGTTCCTGGAACAGCTGGCCTAAGCGGAGCGGTTCCGGTAGCGCAATCTACAGTGGAAGCGGGGCTTGTGACAGGAGTCCAGCCAGCGGCAGGCCCCCAGCTTGTAACGGGAGCGCAGCCAGCGGCGGGGACCCAGCTTGTAACGGGAGTCCAGCCAGCGGCGGGGACCCAGCTTGTAACGGGAGTCCAGCCGACAGCGGGAACCCAGATTGTGACAGGAGCGCAGCCAGCGGTAGGGACCCAGCTTGTGACGGGAGCGCAGCCAGCGGCGGGAACTCAGCTTGCGGCGGGAGTCCAGCCAGCGGTAGGAGCCCAGCTTGCGGCGGGAGTCCAGCTGGTAGTGGGAACCCAGGCGGAGGCGGTACAGCCTATTGATTCCGGCAATGTGGTGGTTTCCCCTCTGGTGGGAATCTTCTACAGCGCTTCTTCCCCTGAAGCGGAGCCTTTTGTGAAGGTGGGCGACAGGGTAAAGAAAGGACAGGTCCTTGGCATTATTGAGGCCATGAAGCTGATGAATGAAATTGAAAGCGAGTACGACGGGATAGTTGAGGCCATCCTTGTGAAAAACGAGGAAATGGTGGAGTACGGCCAGCCGTTGTTCAGGATTCGATGAAAGGAGAAAAGAGATGTTAGGAATCAAGGAGATCCAGGAGATCATTCCCCATCGCCATCCCTTTCTGCTCATCGACTGTATCGAGGAGCTGGAGCCGGGAGTCCGGGCAGTGGGCTATAAATGCGTGACTTACGATGAACCTCAGTTTAAGGGGCATTTTCCCCAGGAACCGGTGATGCCCGGGGTTTTGATGATTGAGGCCCTGGCCCAGGTGGGGGCGGTGGCAATCTTAAGCGTGGAGGAAAACAAGGGAAAGACCGCGTATTTCGGTGCCATCAATCACGCCAAGTTCAAGAAAAAAGTAGTTCCGGGGGATAAACTGAAGCTGGAATGTCAGATCGTGAAGCAGAAGGGGCCCATTGGTGTGGGCCAGGCCACTGCCACGGTGGACGGTAAGGTCGCGGTGACCGCGGAACTGACCTTTATGATCGGGTAGGTGATACCTTATGTTTACGAAAATATTAGTTGCCAACAGAGGCGAGATCGCGGTGAGAATTATCCGGGCATGCAGGGAGATGGGCATTAAGACCGTTGCCGTTTACTCAGAAGCGGACAGAGAGTCCCTCCATACCCTCCTGGCAGACGAGGCGATCTGTATCGGGCCCGCGGCTTCCTCGGAGAGTTATCTGAATATGGAGAGAATCATTTCAGCCACAGTGGCCGTAAAGGCGGAGGCTATCCACCCGGGATTCGGGTTTTTGTCGGAAAACGCCCGATTCGCGGAGCTGTGTCAGAAGTGCAACATCACCTTTATCGGCCCTTCCCCGGAGCTGATCCACAAGATGGGAAACAAATCAGAGGCCAGAAAGACCATGATGGAGGCAGGTATCCCCGTTGTGCCGGGCAGCAAGGAGCCGGTGCGCAAGGTGGAAGAGGCCAAAGCCATGGCCGAAGAAATCGGTTACCCGGTAATGATCAAGGCTTCCTCCGGAGGCGGCGGAAAAGGGATGAGGATCTCCTGGGGGCCGGAGGATTTTGAGGCCAATTTCCAAAACGCGCAGATGGAGTCCGTGAAGGGGTTTTCTGATGATACCATGTATCTGGAACGGTATATCGAAAAGCCAAGACATATTGAGTTTCAGATCATGGCGGATAAGTTTGGCCATGTGGTTCATCTGGGGGAGAGAGACTGCTCCATCCAGAGAAGACACCAGAAGGTGCTGGAAGAGTCGCCGTCCATCGCCATCTCAAACGAGCTGAGGAAGAAGATGGGAGAGGCAGCGGTTAAGGCTGCCAGGACAGTGAGATATGAAAACGCGGGGACCATAGAGTTTCTGCTGGACAAAAACAAGAATTTTTATTTTATGGAAATGAATACCAGGATTCAGGTTGAGCATCCTGTTACTGAGATGGTTACTGGGCTGGATCTGATCATAGAGCAGATCCGGATCGCGGCCGGGGAGCCTTTGTCGGTGACTCAGGACCAGGTAAAGATCCAGGGCCATGCCATTGAGTGCAGGATCAACGCGGAGAATCCGGAAAGGCATTTTATGCCGTGTCCGGGCCTGATCACCAATGTACACACACCGGGAGGCAACGGGGTTCGGGTGGACAGTCACATCTACAGCGATTATAAGGTGCCGCCCAACTATGATTCCATGCTGTTGAAGCTGATTGTCCGGGGAAAGGACAGGAAGTCAGCCATCGCCAAGATGAGGAGCGCCCTGGGAGAGCTGGTGATCGAGGGGATCGAAACCAATCTGGATTTTCAATATGAGATTATGAATCACCAGGCATTTTTACAAGGAGATACGGATACCCATTTTATACCCACTTATTTTCCGGAATACGGAAAATAGTATCTCATGCCTTACCCTGGAAGCAGACCCGGATCTCCCCGTAAAGAGATGCTGTGAGAATCAGGAACGATAAGGAGGGAACCAGAACGATGTTGAGAGATATGTTCAAAAAAACGTATACATTGATTGACACCAAGTACAGAAGCCAGACCAGGCAGGAGCCCAACGTTCCAGAGGGTCTGTGGAAAAAATGCCGTAAATGCGGTGAGCCGATTTATGGGGAGGATGTAAAAAATAATTACTACATCTGCCCGAAATGCAAAGCATATTTCCGGGTTCACGCCATGAGGAGGATTGAGATCACCGCTGACCCGGGGACTTTCCAGGAGTGGAACAGGGAGATGGAGTTTTCCAATCCCCTGGATTTTCCCGGCTACGAGGAAAAGGTTAAAGCGGCCAGGGAGAAGACAAGGTTAAACGAGGCCGTGGTCACGGGACAGTGCCTGATCCAGGGAGAAAAGGCGGCAGTGGCTGTGTGCGACGCCAGGTTTCTCATGAGCAGCATGGGCCATGTGGTAGGTGAGAAGATCACCTGCATGGTGGAGAGAGCGACCAGGGAAAGCCTTCCGGTGATCATATTCGCCTGCTCCGGAGGTGCCAGAATGCAGGAGGGCTGCGTGTCTCTCATGCAGATGGCCAAAACCAGCGGAGCCTTAAAACGTCACCACGAGGCTGGAAATCTGTTTATCAGCGTTCTCACAGACCCTACCACCGGAGGAGTAACCGCCAGCTTTGCCATGCTGGGGGACATTATCCTGGCGGAACCGGGCGCGCTGATCGGGTTTGCGGGCCCCAGGGTGATTCAGCAGACCATTGGACAGAAGCTGCCGGAAGGCTTTCAGAGGGCAGAGTTTCTGGTAGAGCATGGGTTTGTGGACAGGATCGTTCCCAGGGAGGAGATGAAGGAGACCCTGGGGAGGATTTTGAAAATGCACCGCAAGGAGCCTGAGGGTCAGGCTGGCCCGGATGCAGAGGGCAATGTGGAAAACTGTGGTGATACCCAGAGTCACAATGTGGATACATTTGCCGGCGTTGTGGATACCAAGACAGCCTGGGAGCATGTGCTGCTGTCCAGAAAGTCTGACCGCCCCATAGCAGGAGATTATATAGAGGAACTGTTTGATGATTATATAGAATTTCACGGAGACCGGTATTTCGGCGACGACGGTGCCATTACCGGCGGCATTGCCATGTTTCACGGAAAGCCTGTGACGATTATAGGGCAGCAGAAGGGAAAGACTACCAAGGAGAATATCAGCAGGAATTTCGGTATGCCGTCTCCGGAAGGATACCGGAAAGCCCTGCGGCTGATGAAGCAGGCGGAAACATTTGGCCGTCCGGTGATCTGCTTTGTGGATACCCCTGGAGCGTTCTGTGGAATTCAGGCAGAAGAGCGGGGACAGGGTGAGGCTATTGCCAGGAATTTGTTTGAGATGTCGGATCTGAAGGTTCCCATCCTGTCCATTGTCATCGGCGAGGGAGGAAGCGGCGGCGCTCTGGCCATGGCAGTGGCCAATGAAGTGTGGATGCTGGAAAATGCCGTGTACTCCGTGTTGTCGCCGGAGGGGTTTGCCTCCATTCTTTGGAAGGACAGCAAGAGGGCCGACGAGGCGGCTGAGGTGATGAAGGTGACAGCCAGAGATCTTTTAAGACTTGGGATCATCGAGGAGCTGATACCGGAGAAGGAACCTGCCAGCGGGGATAATCTGGGAGAGATCTCCATGGAGATGGATAAAAGAATCGGAGAATTTCTGAAGAAATACGGAAATAAGAGCAGCGAGGAGCTGCGGACCCAGAGGTATGACAGGTTCAGGAGAATCTGATGGATCAGTAAATTGGACAGAGCCGCGGGGACGGCAGGGGAGAAATGTCATGGGACAGATAAAGCCGTTAAAAATAGGTGATCTGGTAATACAAAAACCAATAATCCAGGGCGGTATGGGAGTGGGCATCAGTCTCCACCGCCTGGCGGGAGCTGTGGCAAAGGCGGGAGGCCTCGGGATTATCTCCACAGCGCAGATCGGATTTCAGGAACCGGATTTTAAGGAGGATCCTCTCAGAGCCAATTTGCGGGCCATTGCCAAGGAACTGGAAAAGGCCAGAAAGATAGCCCCAGATGGAGCCATTGGCTTTAATATCATGGTGGCCACAAAGCGGTACAGCCAGTATGTGAAAGCCGCTGTAAAGGCGGGAGCGGATATCATCATCTCTGGCGCGGGACTTCCGGTGTCTCTTCCTGAGTATGCGGCAGAGGCCCAGGAGGAGATGGGAGCGCTTCGCGATGACTCGGGAAAAAGGACAAAGTTGGCTCCTATTGTGTCCACGGCCAAATCAGCGGCAGTGATCTTCCGGCTCTGGGACAGAAAATACAGGAGAGTTCCGGATCTGGTGGTTATAGAGGGACCGCTGGCCGGAGGCCATCTGGGATTTTCCAGGGAACGACTCGCGGAGTACGGCGCGGACACAGAGGATGTGGAGCATACTTACAAGAGAGAGGATTATGACCAGGAAGTGAGGGAGATCCTGAAGGTGGTAAAATCCTATGAGGAGAAATACGGCGCTCATATTCCTGTGGTGACGGCAGGGGGAATCTACGACCGGGAAGACGTGATCCACCAGTTAAGCCTGGGAGCAGATGGGATACAGGCAGCCACCCGGTTTGTGACCACCAGGGAGTGCGACGCTCCGGAGTGCTATAAGCAGGCCTACATTGACGCGGGTCCCGGGGATATCGTGATCACCAAAAGCCCTGTTGGGATGCCTGGACGGGCCATAGTTAATCCCTTTCTCAAGGAGGCGGCAGGCGGGCGGATACCGCCGGAAAGATGTTTTCAGTGTCTGGAAAAATGCGACCCGGCGTCAACTCCTTATTGTATCACACAAGCCCTTGTGAACGCGGCAGAGGGAAATCTGGACCATGCCCTTCTGTTTTGCGGAAGCAACGCTTACAGGGCAGAGAGGATCGAGACAGTGGAGGAAGTGATGAGGGAGCTGATGGGAGAAGAATGAAACTGGGGGAAGACCAAGGGCTGCCGCGAAATGAGACCGCCGCGGAGGGGGGCTCTTTTTGCGGCAACCCTTAAATATCTTACTTTGAAAGTCCTATCGCCGTCAGGCGATCTGAATTCAGGTATGCCAAGTGTGCCCGCCAGACTTTCATGTGTGGTGGCACATCCGCGGCACGAAGGTTTACTTTGGGAAAGAAAAGGACTTTACTGCTTCTGAAACACTGGTTCCGGTTCCGATATCCGTCAGCATCTGATACCAGGAGGTACGGGCCTCTTCCCAGCCAGGGGTGATCTGATAGTAGTCATCCATGTAGGGCATAAATATGCCGTATTCTGCCATGAGCATATCATTTTCATAGATATTATCCATGTCCCGGACCGGCCAGTAGGATGAAGCCCGAACAGCCCTGGCATATGGGGTGTCATTTTCCGTGATATAGCGGATAAAGGTTTTGGAGGCCTGGATCTGTTCCTGGTCGCCATTGTCAAAGATTCCAAAGCCCCAGATGCCGCTCTGAAGTTTCGGCGTACCCTGGCTGCTGGGAAAGGCTATGGGAAAGACTTCAAAATCCAGGTCCGGATGGTTGATGGTCTGCTGGACTTCAATGGACACATTCCAGCAAAAACACATAGCAGTTTCTTTTTTGCAGAACAGATCAATGGCCTCAGCGGAGGAGAGGGATGGGTCAAAGGTGATGCCATCCAGATCATTAAGAAGCTGTAAGGCTTTTTTGTTCTCTTCGCTGTCAACCGTATAAAATGTGTGGGTGTCATCGGTAAAGGAGCCGCCGTACAGATTATTTACCAGAGCCCTGGTTCCCTGATCGCCGCTCTGGTTTTTACAATACAAAGTTCCCACCTTTTTTTGTCCGTGGGCAGTCAGGGCCTCCACGGCTTTGATAAAACCATCGGTAGTCCAGGTGTGGCGTTCCTCGTCAATAAACGGAAGCGCCCCGGCTTCCCGAAACATATCGTAATTAATGGCCATACAATGCGCGGACATACATATGGGAAATTCATAGTAGGCTCCGCTTTTGTGTTGGCAGGCCGCTTTTATATTCTTATAGATCTTATCGGATTTATCCGATTCCCACAGGTCAGACAGATCCACCATCCAGCCTTTTTCACCCCAGCTTGCCACCAAACGTTCCGGACCTTCCAGGACCAGGTTGGGCATGGCGTTATCCAAAACAGCCTGACTGATCTTTTCATCTCCGTTATCGTAATTGAGATATTCTACGGAAATATTGATATTTGGATAATTCTTATGAAAATCCGCCAGCATGCTGGCAACTGAGGTGGGGTTACCCCAATTCCCTACAGGAAAAGTCCATAAAACAAGCTCTGTAATCTGTTGAGAACTGCTGTCCTCCTCATGTTCCATATCAGCGGTTTTGCCGGCGCAGGAGGACAAAAAAGCGGCGCACAGCAGAAGGCATATAAATGAAAATAATTTTTTCATGTCTGTAATTTTCCTTTCTCAATGAAGAAACTGTCTTAACAGAGAGAGAACCTTTTCAATGTCAAAGGGTTTTGACGTGTGAGCGTTCATGCCGTGGTCAAGACATTTTTGGATATCTTCCTCAAAGGTATCCGCGCTGACCGCTATGATGGGGATGGTCTTCGCGTCATGATGTTTTGACGCCCGGATAGCTTTTGCCGCCTCAAAGCCTGTCATAACGGGCATGCGAAGGTCCATCAATATGGCGTCATACCACCCGGGGGCGGACTGTTCAAATTTTTCCGCGCAGATCTGTCCGTTTTCTGCCCACTCTAAGTCCATTCCAAACTCACTGAGCATTTCATTGGCAATCTCCCAGTTCAGTTCATTATCCTCTGCCACCAGTATCCGCCTGCCGTTTAAGTCAATTTCCCCATCCCCGGGGGACTCCTCCTCCTGTTCCTGTTCTTTGGCTTCTGTAAATTGGCGCAGGCCATAATAAAGGCTGGAGCGGAACAGGGGCTTTGAGATAAAGCCCCGGATACTGGTCTGTCCGGCTCTTGCCTCAATCTCACCCCATTCTCCATCCGTGAGGAGGATAATGGGCAGTTCCCTGCCGAAACGGTCGGACAGTTCTATGGCAACTTGTACCCCATCCAGACCCTGGATATCCCAATCCAGCAGGATGATGTCATAGGGGTCTTTTATCCGGCAGCGCTCCTCCATGATCAGGAAAGCCTGTTTGATATCTGCCGCGGATTCTGCTTTCAGTCCAATGGATTTCAATGAGGAGACAGCAAGGCTCCCTGAGGTTTTATCATCATCTATAACCAGGACGTTCCGGTCCGGCAAAAGCAGCTCTTTCTCGTGGAGGGAGGTTTTCTCCATGTCGAGAGTAACATGAAAGTCGCTGCCTTTCCCCTGTTCGCTTTCCACGGTAATGGTGCCGCCCATGGTATCTATAATGTACTTGGTAATGGCCATTCCCATACCAGATCCGGCCGCCTGGGCTATGCGGGCGCTGTCTTCTCTGGAGAATGGGTCAAATATCTTTGACTGAAATTCCTTGGACATGCCGATGCCATTGTCTTTGATATGTAAATGGGAACGGATATAGTCCTGGCCCTTTGGGGAAGGCTCTTCGTACAAATCAGCTTCAATGGTGCCGCCTTCCGGGGTATACTTAACCGCGTTTCCAAGAATATTTAAAAGGATCTGGCTTAGGCGGACTCTGTCCGCGCGCACATTTTCATAAAAGATATTATGGACATAGATGTAAAAATGCTGGTTCCTCTCCTGGATCTGGTCCTGGAGAATAGTGGTAATATTCTGCATGATATCCCGGAGGCACAGAGGCTCCGCGTTTAATGTAAGGCTTCTGTTCTCAATTTTTGACATATCCAGCATATCAGAGATCAATCCCAGCAAATGGCGGCTGGATACATGGATCTTTTTTAAGCAGGAACGGACCCGGGGAGGATTGTCCAGGCTGCTGATGGCAATGGAGGTCATGCCCATAATGCCGTTCATAGGTGTTCGGATATCATGGCTCATATTGGAGAGAAACTCATTTTTAGCCTTGTTGGAGAGCTCCGCTGATATCATGGCCTGCTCCGCGGTTTTTCTGGCTTCATCCAGTTCCCGCATCTGCATTTTTGTCAGGTGATAGTATTTCCAAAAGACGAGGAGCAGAGCAAAGATGATCAGACTGCATCCGCCGATGGAGATATAGGACCATTTGTTCTGAAGCAGGGTTATGGTTTCATTCAGTGTATTATGGGAGATCTTTAAAAGCAGGTGCCATTCTGAGTTGGGGAGGGCAGAGCAGTAAATGTTCCAGTCTTCGCCGGAGATCATGACTTCGTCGGCATAGTCCCGGTCAGCGGCCAATGCCTCCCGAAGCTCCCTGGCATACTGGGCGGGTTCTTTCCCATTACAGGTTTCATAAAGGCTTTCCACCTGTTCAAAATAATTTTTTTCCTCAATGGGGTTCTTGTGCAATACATAACTGCCGTCATTGCGTATGATGGAATATTCCATCATACTGCTCTGGATATTGTTTTCCAATGTATCATTGAGATAGCTGGTAGGCAGTCCAGCCACAAGGGCGATGCTCGCGGTTCCATCACCCATAGGATAAATAGCAGGCACACCCATTAAAACAACAGGGGTTCCTGTCTCATCCTTGCCCGCGCAGACATTATACCGGCCTCCCCGGACAGAGCGGTCCAGATTCTCTGGAACATCCGCGGTCACCTGAGCCCCGTAGATCATGTGAAATTGTCCGTCATCCGTATAAAATGCCAGGTACTCGAATCCCGCAGACCGGGCATTGTAGGTCAGCCCCACCCTCATGGCTGTTTCGCCTGTGATGCGTCCGGGAGGAACAGAATCCACAAGGGATTCAACCTGGGACAGGCGCAGTTCAATGGTAGTCCCGAAATGTGAAGCCACCTGTTCGCTAATGCCGGACATGTAGAAGATAGACAGCTGCCGGATCGCGTCTGCCCCCATAACATTTATGCAGATTGTCTGGATAATGAATATAAAGATACAAAAAAGCGATACCAGAACAAGGCTTTTGTTTAGAAAATGTGTTGTCTTTTTTTCCATTTTCTCTATCCCCCACCATATACTTATTATAATATAACAGAAAATTTTGCTCAAGGATCCCCCAATCCTTGATTTCCACACCTATTATATATGATTTCGCCGGTTTTTGGAATAGGCTGTCCGGGCAAAATAGCAGAGAATATGATATACTGGTTACTGTTCACAGATGCCCTGTAAACGTAACAGCATATGCCCATTCAAAATCGCCAGCGGCGGTTCTAAACGCCAGTGGCGCTTGTTTAGAACCGACCGAAACGGAGTGTAGAAGGGGCATATGCTTTTCTTCCATAACGGTATTGGCCCATGACTGATCATTCCGGATACGAAAAACCAGAGGGAAAGTGGGAATAGCCCGGCAAATGCCACATAAGTATAGAACAAAGGGCAATGGGGTGGAACTATGCTAAATTATCTGTGGGCATTTATGATGATCATCGGGATTCTGTGGGGAGCAGTCAACGGGACCATGGACCAGGTGACACAGGGGGCACTGAACTCGGCAAAGGAGGCGGTGGAGCTGTGCGTCACCATGCTGGGCGTTATGTCCCTCTGGACCGGAATCCTAGAGATCGGACAGAGCGCCGGGCTTATGGGGCAGATCGCGGGGAAGATGAGGCCTGTGCTGAGATTTCTTTTTCCAGGTCTGCCAAAAGACCACCCGGCTAGCCTGGCCATTGCCACCAATATGATCGCCAATATGCTGGGGCTGGGGTGGGCGGCTACACCGGCGGGGCTTAAGGCCATGGAAAGCCTGGAGGAACTGGAGGAGGAAAGGCGGAAAGCAGAGACAGAGAAGAAAGTCTATAAAAGCCGAAAAGGACGGCCGCGGCCCGCGGCACCGAAAGGGACGGCCAGCAACGAGATGTGTACGTTTTTGATCTTGAATATCTCATCGCTGCAGCTGATTCCAGTGAACATGATCGCGTACAGAAGCCAGTACGGGTCGGTGAATCCGGCGGCTATTGTCGGGCCGGCCATTGTGGCGACAGCGGTGAGTACGCTGACGGCGATGATTTACTGTAAAATTATGGATAGAAAACAGTAAATTTTTTGAAAGTTACTGGGTTATATGTGGTTATAATTATATAGTGAAATTAGGATAGATTTTTAAAATATATTTTTGAAAAAGGAATAAAAAATGTAAAATCTGGGAAAATAATTGAAATATAACAGCGTCTGTGATAAAATAAACTTCATGGAGGCAAAAGATTATGGAAAGTATTGTGAGATTATCTTCATTGAAGATTTCTAATATTAAAAATGTTAGAACTGGACAAATTGTTATGCCAAATACTTACCAAAAACATCTGACATATAAAAAGGCAGAAGTATTAGGATTATATGGTCAAAATGGTTCTGGAAAAACTGCTGTTATTGACACATTGTACTATTTGCAAAAAATTATGATTGGCAATATGCTTGATGAGGAAATCGCGGATTACATTGATGTAGCCAGTAATCAGGCAGAGATCATAGCTGATTTTAATATTTTTATAGAAACAATTATTTATGAAGTAAGTTATAGGATTATTTTGGAGAGAAGTGGAGATGGTGTCAATATTGCTCGGGAAACATTGAGCTGTGCTATCCATAAAGACAATTCCAGAAGCAATAAGACAGTTTTTATAGATTACCAGCGTTCAAAACAGGAAAGTGTGTTTACTCCCAAAATAAGGTTAGATGAAGTTATAGAAGCAAACGCGGAAAATAAAACGGATCTGATTGTCGCCAGAAAGATTGCTGAGAAGAGTAATTGTTCTTATATTTTTGGAGAAGGCAGCAGGGAAATTTTTTGCCGGGATTATGAAAACCATTTTAGAGATTATTCAGAAGTGATTAAGGCATTATTTCAATTTGCTTTAAAGGATTTATTTGTAATTCGCAATACACATTCTGGTGTGATTTCCGCAAACTTTGTACTTCCTATGGCATTTAAAATCGAACAGAATGAAATCGGAATGAAAGGAGATTTTGCCGTTCCATTGACAGAACCTGTGGTTTTAAGTGAGGGAAGAAAAAAAATTTTAGATATGATTGTAGAACAGATTAATATGGTTCTGTTTACGATTATTCCGGGGATGAAAATAGATGTTTATCATTATGGAACGCAGTTAACGGATTCCGGGGAAAACGGCTATCGGGTGGAGCTTGTTTCTGTCCGGGAAAATATGCCGCCTATTCCCATCCGAATGGAATCCGAAGGAATTGTTAAAATTATTTCTATTTTGAATGCCTTGATTCAAGCATTTGGCAATCCTTCAATCTGTCTTGTGGTCGATGAATTGGATGCGGGTATTTTTGAGTATATGCTTGGGGAATTGCTTGACATTTTTAATAAAAGCGCAAAAGGGCAGTTAATATTCACATCACATAATCTGCGTGCTTTAGAAATGCTGGAGAAAGACAATATTATGTTTTCCACAGTGAATCCTGAAAGAAGATATATTCGTATTAAAAATGTGAAAGCATCAAATAATTTAAGGGATATGTATATTAGAGGTATTACCCTTGGCGGACAGGATGAAGTAATCTATGAGGAAACAGATAGTTTGAGAATCGCTCGGGCATTTAGAAAGGCAGGTAGAATGATACAGCATGAGTGAAAAGAAAGTTGTTGTATTCATAGTAGAGGGACCAAGTGATGAAGCCGCGATTGGAACAATTATGAAAGAGTACTTTTCTAGTAATGAAGTGCGTTTTATTGTTGTGCATGGCGATATCACATTGAAAGGTTATGTTTCAAATGTTAATATATTGAACAAAATTAATGAACAAATTGAAGGAGTGAAGAGCAGGTATCGATACAGTCAGGATGATTTTATAAAGATCATTCACATCGTTGATATGGATGGTGTATATATTTCGGATACGGATATTGTAGAAACAGATGTGGAAGAAATTCAATATTATGAAGATCATATTGACGCAAAATGCGCAAATACAATCGCGGAACGAAATAAAAGAAAAGGGGATATTCTGTATAAGCTTAGGAAAACAGGAAAAATCAATGGTATATCTTATCGAATTTACTTTAATTCTTGTAATTTGGAACATGTATTGTATGGTGAGCTAAAAGATTATTCTGACGAAGAGAAGCAAATATTATCGGATGATTTCGCGGATCGTTATGATGGAAAAGTAGGAGAGTTTGTAGAATTTATATTTTCAGAGAATATTGCTGTTCAGGGTACATATCAGAAGACTTGGGACTATATTGAAAAGGATCTGAATTCTTTAAATCGGCATACAAATATGCATCTGATATTTGGATAATTTGTATTTTGGTTTTAGATCCTGGATTATAATTGATTTTATAGAGGATTTGAAAGCAGGGGTTCTTGAAATGGAGATATCCTGCTTTTAAAATATGAAATTTTATTTATTGGTATAATTCAATAAATAAGTTATAAGAAATTATTGATTTTAAGTGTTTATTAACAAAGTTCGTGCCACTAACTTGATACAAGGGGGGCTGAAGACCATGGAGGAGCTGGCAGAGCTATGAAAAAGCACGTCGCCCAACCAGCAGGAAATCGCTGTTGCGCTGTGTTACGGTACACCTAAATGCCTTAAACATTGCCGGGGATAGTTCAGGAGAATCTTCATCAAATTGAATTTCCCGCTTTGCCGCCGCCCTGACTTCCT
>CAJUSJ010000049.1 GCA_910588865.1 uncultured Lachnospiraceae bacterium | reverse complement strand
ATGAAACTGAAAGTGGAAGGGCTGACCTTTTCCTATGAAAACAGAAATGTGCTGGATTCCATTGGCTTTTCCGTTAAAGAGGGAGAATTCGTAAGTCTTTTAGGGCCGTCAGGAAGCGGAAAATCCACGATCCTAAAGCTTCTCACAGGGGTTTTGCCAGCCGATCAAGGAAGGATCCTGGTTGATGATAAACCAATCCAGGGCCTGTCACAGCATTTTGCCTACATGCCCCAGAACGATCTGCTGTTTCCGTGGAAGACCATCTTAGACAATGTATGCCTTTACGGGCAGATCCACGGTTCTCTGGAGGCCATGCGACAGGAGGCAAAGGGGAATTTTCCAGAATTCGGTCTGGCAGGCTATGAGGACAGCTATCCCTCACAGCTGTCAGGAGGAATGCGGCAGCGGGCGGCATTTTTGCGGACAGCCTTGTGCAAGGCGGATATTCTGCTTCTAGACGAGCCCTTCGGAGCGCTGGATGTAATCACAAGAGGTGAAATGCAAGATTGGCTTCTCGGCATACACAGGAAAATGAACCGAACCGTGGTTTTGGTAACCCATGACATGGACGAGGCCATCTATCTTTCGGACCGCATCCTGATTCTCAACCAGTCGCCGGCGCGGATTACGGATGAGATTGTGGTAAAGGAAAGGAAACGGGACCGGCAGTGGCTCTATGAACAGGGAGAACTGCGGGGAAACATTTACGAACGAATCATGGCAGGTGCCGGGGAGGAACGGGACAATGGAAGAACCGTGGATACTAACAGATGCCCACGGGCATATGGGGACGAAGGAAGAACGGGGTGAGAGGCAAAAGGCCGGAATCATCAGCCTACTGTGCGCCGTCTCTCCCGAAGAGGCCAAAGAGCTGATCATCAGAAGCCAGGGGGAACATTTTCAAATTCAGGAGAGCCGGCAGCGGCCCGGGTATCTCATTCCCACATGCGGAATTCATCCATGGTACGCAGACCGATATCAACTGCGGGATATGGAACAATGGATGGGACTCTGTCCGGTCATCGGGGAGATCGGGATGGACAATGTCTGGTGCGATGTGGACTTAAAAATCCAGGAGGAGAGATTTCGCCAGCAGCTTAAGCTGGCCCGCGGACAAAACAAGCCCGCAATTCTCCACACCAAAGGCCAGGAAAAACAGATCGCTGAGATTATCCGAACCTATCCCAACCGCTATCTGGTCCACTGGTATTCCTGCGGCTTTCACCTGGAAGACTACCTTGCCCAGAACTGCTATTTTTCCGTAGGCCCGGATGTGTGGTGGAATCCCGCCGTGAGACAGGTCGCCGAAAAAGTCCCCGCAAACCGCCTCCTGATCGAAACCGATGGACTGAGCGCGGTGGCATGGGCTTATGAAGAAGGGGTGAAAATCCGCGGAGGAAATCCACTAAAAACCTCAAAGGCCCGCGAAAAAGGAGAAAGTGTAGTCTCAGCTCTTAAAAGCACTTTGGAAATCGTAGCTGAGATATGGCGGGTCACACCCTGGGAGGCAGGACGGCAGATTCGGGAAAACTTATTTCATTTTATTGGTTGGGGGGATTCATGCTAAATCCCCCACTCCCCGCCGATCCCTTGCGGCTTTACCATGTGCGGATAGATTTCTCCTGTATTCATCAGTTTTTCCGGCGTCCCTTGTTCGGCAACTCTGCCGTTGGAAAGCACCGCCACTTTATCCGCGCCGCTTACGGTACGCATGCGGTGGGCGATAACAAGTACGGTCTTATCCCCGATCCGCCTTGACAGAGCCGCCTGTATCCGTGTTTCGTTTTCCACGTCAAGGCCTGCCGTTGCCTCATCAAGTAAATAGAAAGGACCATCGACAACAGGAAATTCTTAGAAGCGGCAGCAAAATCCTCCCTAAAAGAGAATGGAGCTCAATATGAATATTAAGACGCTGATTCTCTTTTCGGAGCGCGTTATACTCCTTAAGGGTGACCTCCTCCTCATTGATACTTTCATTTTTTATACACTAAAAGTTCTCAATCGCCTCTCATTTTTTCTTCCACTAATCTTTCTTATATATTTAGTTTCCTAACATTTCTAAATAACTGTCTAACCTTGCATTCACATAACTTGCAAACAATTTTTCCATCGCGCCAAGGTTATGCTTTACGTAATATTCATCAAACGCGTTATAATATGATATCCGATCTGAAAACTTAATATCAATAGGCGGATACCCTGCTTTCATCAATTCCAGATTTACAAGCAATCGTCCGGTTCTCCCATTTCCGTCAATAAAAGGATGGATTCCCTCAAATTTGATATGAAACCATGCTAATCTGGAAATGATATGTTCTTCACTGGCTCCATAAGCTTCCAAAAGCCGCTCCATCTCAGGCTGAATCAAATACGGCTGTACGGGTTCATGTCTGGCACCCATAATTCTTACAGGAACTCTTCTGTAAACCCCCCGGTCTTCCCGTTTATCTGCCAATACCAGATAATGGATCTGTTTTATGATAGTTTCCGATAAAGGCGCCTGCTCTTTTACCAAATCCCGTACAAAATCAAAAGCCTCTTTATGTCCAACCACCTCCAGATGGTCTTTTAAGGGTTTCCTGTCAATAGTCAACCCACGCAAAACCATATCCGTTTCCCGCAGTGTCAGGGTATTTCCCTCAATCGCATTGGAATTATAAGTGTACTCAATGGCAAACTCTTCCGTCAAGCGTTCCATTTCTCCCTCTGTCAATGGGCGCCGCAAATCCAACTCCTCTTTCTTTCTGTCTATAGCTGCCAGTAAACTTTCTGCCGCCTTAAATCGCCCATCTTCTGGTTTTTTCGCGTCTGTCGGAATCATCCAGCGGCGTCCTTTGCGGATTACCCCTGGTATTTTACCCTCTGAACATAATACGCGAACTCTCCGGTCAGAAATCTTCCACTTTTCCGCGGCCTGTCTTACAGTCATATACATAAGAACGCACCTCACTTTCCTAAACAGTATATCCCGTTTAGGGAATAATATCAATTCTAAAGGAATAAAATTTCTTGGTTTTCGGAATAATAAAAGCCCCACCAAAGAAAATCCTCGGAAAGGCGAATTATGTAAACAAAGGCTCCTGAGGAAAAACCCCAGAAGCCCTTAGTTTCCTAATTTTTTCAATTTTGGCGATTTTTTAAATCTCAGTCTTCAACGCTGACGATCTCTCTCTTGTTATAAGAGCCGCAGGCCTTGCAGACTCTGTGAGGCATCATCAAAGCGCCGCACTTGCTGCACTTTACCAGATTCACAGGACTCATCTTCCAGTTGGCTCTGCGCTTATCTCTTCTTCCTTTGGAAGATTTATTCTTTGGACAGATAGACATGGTTCACACCTCCTTAAACTGTTTAAAAATATCCTGGATAACAGACATTCTCGGGTCCGGCACGCTGCGGTCGCAGTCGCACGTCTCATAATTGAGATTCGCCCCACATCTATTACAGATCCCTTTGCAATCTTCATTACACAGGACTTTCATAGGTAAGTTCAGCAAAAGTTCGTCACGAACCAGCTGGTCAACATCCAGATTATAGCCTTGTAAATAGGGCTGCTCATCCAGGTCCTTGACTCTGTCCTCGTCCGTCTGATTCATATCAAGCGTACGTTCCAAAGTAAGAGAAAAGGGAACCTTGACCGGTTCCAGACAGCGGCTGCACGGCATCATCAGGGCCAGCTTCGCTGTACCGTCAAGCACCAGCGTGCGGTCTCCCGCATTCAACACATGAAGTCTCACTGGTTCTGTCTCTGCCAGATCATATACACCATCTGGGGCCTGAAACTTCTCCATCTCAAGTTCTTGTGTGTAATCTCTCTCTTTTCCGTCTCTGGTAAACAACTCTGTCAAGTTAATAAGCATATTAATCTCCTAATACGCACCTCTGTAATTATACATAGGTGAATCCCATTTGTCAACCAATTCTTTCTAAACTTGCCCAAATTTCTTAATAACAAGGTTGCGGTTCACACGCGTTCACAGCACCAGGCAAAAATCCATGAAGATCGCCTGGGGCCATGGGATGTTTATCTGTACACTACCGCACAAGGGCCAGAGTGTCTCTCGCGATGGCCAGCTCTTCGTTGGTTGGGATCAGCATCACCTTCACCTTGGAGTCTGCCGCGGAGATAACGGTCTTCTTGCCTCTCACGTCGTTGGCCTGGTCGTCGATCTTCACTCCCAGATAACCCAGATATTCACAGATGGCTTTTCTGCTGACCTTATCATTCTCACCCACACCAGCGGTAAAGGCAATGGCATCCACGCCGTTCATGGCTGCCGTGTATGCGCCGATATACTTAGCTACCCGGTAAACGAAAGCATCCAACGCCACCTCTGCCAGATGGTTGCCCTCTTTCTTGGCAGCCTCAATGTCCCGGAAATCGCTGGACACTCCGCCGCTCATGCCAAGAACACCGGATTTTTTATTGAGGATATTCAAAAGCTCATTGACATCCTTGCCTTCCTTATTGCAGATAAACTGTACCACCGCCGGGTCGATATCACCGCTTCTTGTGCCCATGATCAATCCCTCAAGAGGAGTCAGGCCCATGCTGGTGTCCACGCACTTGCCGCCGATGGAGGCAGATACGCTGGCTCCGTTGCCCAGATGGCACACAATGACCTTCGCGTTCTCAGGGTCAAGACCGCCGAACTTGATGGCCTCTCCGGACACGAACATGTGGCTGGTGCCGTGGAAACCGTACCGGCGGATGCTGTATTTCTCATAGTACTCATGAGGAATGGCGTACAGATATGCCTTCTCCGGCATCTTCATGCCGAAAGCGGTATCCCACACCGCCACATTTGGCTTGCCCGGCATGGCCTTCTCGCAGGCCTCAATGCCCATTAAGTTTGCCGGGTTGTGAAGAGGTCCAAGGTCAAAGCACTCCCGGATCACTCTCTTGACATCTTCATTTACAATGCAGGAATCGCTGTATATGGTGCCTCCGTGAAGCACCCGGTGGCCGATGGCCGCGATCTCGTCTGTGTTCTTGATGACGCCGTGATCTTTGTCCTGGAGGGCTTCCATGACCATCTGGATGGCCACTGTGTGATCCGGCATGGGATTCTCCACCACATACTTGTCCTTATCAGCGGGCTGATGGGTCAGCTTAGAACCTTCAATGCCGATCCTCTCACACAATCCTTTCGCGATAACGCTCTCGTTGTCCATGTCGATCAGCTGGTATTTTAAAGAGGAACTTCCACAGTTTACAACTAAAATTTTCATGTCCGATCTTTCTCCTTCTCTGGGTCTTTCTTATTTTACGATCTCGCCGTATACTTCTCTTCCGCAGCCAGCGGCGTTGGACTCATCGGTGTCAATGTGCATAGCCAGCGCGTAGGAATCGCTTACCCGGACTACCACGTCGCCGAACACCAGGCTTCTGCCGTCTGTGTCGATCTTAACAGAAACAATCTGCCCGTTCTCCACGCCCAATTCCTTCGCGTCAGAGGTGGTCGCGTGAATGTGGCGCTTCGCGGCGATAACGCCCTCGGAGATCTCAATCTCACCCTGAGGCCCGACGATCTTGCAGGGAGCGCTTCCCCCGATATCCCCGGACTCTCTCACCGGAGCCATGACACCGATGGAGCGGGCATCCGTCAGAGACAGCTCAACCTGGGTATCCTTCCTCACAGGCCCAAGGATGGAAACCCCCTTCAGCTCCTTCTTCGGCCCTACGATGGTAACTCTCTCCTCACAGGCATACTGCCCTGGCTGAGACAGATCCTTCTTCTTGGTCAGAGCATAATCCTTACCAAAAAGAGCCTCTAAATGCTCCTGTGACAAATGTACATGGCGCGCGCTGGTCTCAACAATAAATTTCATAGTGATATTCTCTCCTCTTTCACAGTATTAAATCAACATACTTGTCTTGATTCTACTCTATATTTTAGGGGCATTACCAGTTTTTTTCAAGTACTGTAAGGGATTTTATTTGCTTTTTTTACAAAACAATGATATGTTGTATACAATGAACGGCTCAAAAGGAGATAAAACGCCGTCCCGCCCCCACATTACAGAAAGGACCTTCCCGCCCATGCCCCACAATGTTGTCGGCATCATCGCCGAATACAACCCATTCCACACCGGCCACGCCTATCACATTGAAGAAGCCAAACGCCTGTGCGACGCCTCTTTCTGCGTCGTTGCCATGAGCGGGGACTTTGTCCAGAGGGGCGCTCCGGCCATCTATGACAAATACCTTCGGACCCGCGCGGCCCTTCTGTCAGGTGCTGACCTGGTGCTGGAGCTTCCCCCTCTCTTTTCCGTCTCCAGCGCCGAGGATTTCGCCGCCTGCGGCACAGCCCTTCTAGACCGTCTGGGTGTTGTCACCCACCTGTGTTTCGGAAGCGAACGCGGCCACATTGACCCCCTTATGGACTTAGCCCGCATCCTGGCCCGGGAGCCGGAGGAAATATCCCAATCAATAAAACGCCTTACGGCCCAGGGGCTGTCCTACCCAAAAGCCCGGGAGGAAGCCTTGCGCTCTTACCTGCGGGGCCGGAGCCCTTCCCGGCAGACCCCGGGCCTTTTGGCCTTTCCCAACAACACCCTGGGCATAGAGTACTGCAAAGCCCTGCTCCAAAAAGGCAGTTCCATTATACCTGTAACCATCCCCAGGGCCGGAGCCGGATATCACGACCAGGGGCTCTCAAAAGATTTCAGCTCCGCCACCGCCATCCGGAAGATCATCCTGGAGGCATACAGAAGGGGGCAGCCTCTGACCCCTGACATTTTTCTCTCCCAAAACAGCCTGGCCCGCTGCCCGCTGCCGCCCTCTGCCTCAGAACTCATAAAGGAAGCCACCCCCCTTGCCTGTGACGATTTGTCCCTGCTTCTGTCCTACCGGCTTTTAGAGCTTCGCTGTCAGGGAACAGAACCAGAAGAATTCGCGGATGTCTCCCCTGAGCTCTCGGCCCGGATCAAAAAACAGGTTCTGGATTTTTCCTCCTTCCAGGACCGGGTCGGGGCATTAAAAACCAAACAGTACACCTACACCCGCGTAAGCCGCTGTCTGATACACATTTTGCTCCACATGACCCGGAAAGAGGTTCTGTCCAGGAAAGAAGCCGATTACTGTTCCTATGGCCGGATTCTGGGCTTTCGCAGGGAATCCGCCTCTCTTCTGGGTGAAATCAAAAAGGCCTCTGACCTGCCTTTGATCACAAAGACAGCAGACGCCCCTTACATTCTTTCTGATGAGACACTGGCCTGGTTCAACCAGGACCTGTTTTGCTCCCATGTCTACCAGTCAGCCCTTGAGCAAAAAAGCGGGATACGGCCGGACAATGAATACACACGATCTCTCATCCTTGTGTAGCCGCCCCTGCCGCCTTTTTCTCCAGAATCCTTACATTTCCCTGGAGACGCTGGTTTTCCGGTTCTAAGTCCAGAGCCTTTTTTGCCTCCTCCAGGGCCTCCTTATATCTCCCTGTGTGGAAAAACGCCATGGCCCGCAGGTCGTAAGGCAGGCTGCCCCAGGAGGCTGCCTCACAGATGTAGGTTTGAGGACGTTCGGCGATCTCCAGGGCGCAGCCGGTAAAATACACCACCCCATCCCAGTTTTCCTCCTCATAGAGCCCGTGGGCCAGGTCCATGTATGGCTCTCTCAGATGAGGTGCCTGGGCAATGGCTTTCACATACCATTCCCTTGCCGTTTTTCTCTCTCCCTTCATCCAGTAAGACCGGGCGATATAGCGCATGGAGGCTGCCCGCTCATCAGCCCACCAGGCCGTTTTCATGGACAGATGGCATTTCAGGGCCCGGATACAGTCATCCCATCTGCCCTTGTACATATATTCCCGCCCAAGATAGTGCATATTTCGGTCATCTTCTGGGTCCTCCTGTACAGACAGCTCCAAAAGGGGCAGATACTGGCCCCGGGATTTTCCCGGATCCGGATAATGGTTCAGCTGGATGCCCTCCGCTTTTACCGTCTCCCCCGGCTGCCCCTCCCCTGTCCATCTCAACACCTCGTGAACCGGGTGAACCCATTCGTATCCCCGGCGGCTGTGGGCCTTTTCGATCCAGAACACCACACCTTCCCGGCCTTCTCCCGTAAAACTCCACGTATACCGGTAGCTGGCCCGGGAAATCCCCTTTTTCCAGGCCTTCTCCAGAGCGGCTCTCCAACCGGGCTCAAAAACCTCATCCAAATCTGTGCACACGCAGATATCCGCATCCTCTGGTACCAGCTCCAGAGAACGATTCCTGGCCCTGTCAAACCTCCATGGCTTTATCTCCTCCGAGGTCACTTTCACCCCATTTTCCCTGAGTTTTTCAACCGTGTCATCTTGGGAACCAGTGTCCAAAACCACGATCTCATCCGCCTCTGACATGGAGCGGACCCAGCGCTCCACAAATCCGGCCTCATTTTTACAGATCCCGTACACAACGATTTTCATAGCAGCCTCTCCCTGGCCTGAATGATGGATTTTTTATATCTTATGTCCCAGGATGAAATTGGTTCCAGTATCTGTCCTGTGGCTGAGCCCCCACTGTTTCTGGCCGATTACAGACCGTGTCCGCTGCCCTCGCTGTCGATCTGATCCCGGATCTCCTGCATCTGATAATCCAGAGCCTCAATAGAATCCGCGCAGGCTTTTAACCTGGCCTCAATGGCCCCTGTCTTGTCCACATTCTTCTTATATTTCAGCTTATGCTCCAGGCTTGCCCAGAAATCCATGGCAATGGTCCGAAGCTGCACTTCCACCTTCATATACTTCTTTTCATGGGACAGGAAGATGGGCACATCCACGATAAGATGAAGGCTCCTGTAACCGTTGGGCTTGGGATTTTTTATGTAATCCTTTCTTCTCAGCAGGATAATGTTATCCTGTTTGATCAGAAGGTCCGCCAGGCGGTAAATGTCATCAGGAAAGGAGCAGATCACCCGGAGTCCCGCCACATCGGTCAGATTCTCCCTTATGCTCTCCACTGACACAGGAAATCCTCTCCGCTCCAGCTTTTCATAAATACTTGCCGGGGATTTTAATCTGCTTTTGATGGACTCAAATGGATTTCGGTTGTACTCCTGAGAAAATTCCTCATTGAGCACCTTAAGCCTTGTCTCCACCCCCATGATCGCGGCCTTGTACTCCATCATCAGCCTGTTAAAGGACTTTTCCTCCCTCTTCCGCTCTTCCTGGATCTTGATGATCTGTTCCTGCTCCTCCACCTTCTGCTCCAGCTGGTTCTTGCTGCTAAACAGTTCAATGGCATTCCTGACCCGCTTCCTGACAATGGAATCCACAAACGGTTTTCGGATAAAATCCGACACCCCCAGCTCAAAGCACTGGTTCTCCACCTCCACGGCAAATTCCCCGCTTATGACAAGCACAGGGATGTGCCTGAGCCATCCGTCTCTCTTCATTTCAATGACAACAGAAAATCCATCCTTCTTTGGCATCTGCAGGTCCAAAAGCACTGCCGACAGACTGGCGGAATATATTTTAAGCTTATCCAAAGCCTCCTCCCCATCTGCCGCCATCTCCACAATATACTCTTCCTTAAGCATATCCCGCAGCAATTCTCGATTTAACTCAGCATCATCTACTACCAGTATCCTTTTCATAAAAAACCTCTTCCCACTTCCCCTTCTTTCACGGTCCATACTGTTTTATCTGATTATAACAATTTTTGTCGATTCTGTAAACATCAACGGTTTTTTCTTGCGCCTTAAGAACAGATATGGTAAAATATGGCCAAAAGGGGGCGATCACAATCAATAACGCGATGTTCATTAACGGCATGTCCTATTTGTCTCCTGTCTGGACCTCTTTCCAGCCAGTCCCGTCTGCCGCTTCGGCTCCAGGACAGCCAGAGGCCTACGGGTTTCCGAATCAGAAGACCCAGGCAGCTGCCAGACAGCCGGATCTTGACACCTATGAGTGCCAGACCTGCAAAAACCGAAAGTACCAGGATGGGTCCAATGACCCGTCTGTCTCTTTTAAGACACCCACAAAGCTCAGCCCGGAACGGGCAGCCTACGCTGTCCGCGCCCACGAAGCGGAGCATGTGGCCCATGCGTGGGCTCAGGCCCAGAGAGAAGACAAGGAAGTCGTCTCTCAGTCTGTGACCTACCACACGGACATCTGTCCTGAATGCGGAAGGACTTATATCTCCGGGGGCAACACCCAGACCACATTCCGTTCCGCGCCTGAGACTTATGAGAAGGAAGCTCCGAAAAAGGGGGCCAACATCGACATCTTTGCCTAAACAAGCGCCGGGGCGGGGCAGAGCCGCTTTCGCGGCCATTTTCCTTTCCGCCCTGTGTACAATCGAGTAGGGGAAGCTTTTCCCCCTACTCGCCGTGCCGGGGCGGGGCCGCTTTCGCGGCCATTTTCCTTTCCGCCCCGTGTACATAAAAAAGCAGCGGATTCCCTGTGAAGGGTCTGCTGCTTTTTGTCATGGTCCCTTGGCCTGCCCTGTCTTATCTTATTTTTTCCAGCACCGGCTGTCCGCGAACAGTTGTGTCAGTTCTTTATCCAGCCGTCCTTTTTCTGCCCCATCCATAAGGATCCCCAGGGCCTCTTCCACAGACTTTCCCTTCTTGTAGGGACGATCCGCCGCCACAAGGGCATCAAAAATATCCAGGATGGTGATGATCCTCACTTCCATGGGGATCTCTGTTCCCTTCTTTCCTTTGGGATATCCCATACCGTTGAGGGCCTCGTGGTGAGCTGCCGCCCACTCCCTCACATGGGACAGTTCAGGTGAGAACTGGATCTGGGACAGAAGCTTATCGGTGATGACCACATGCTCCTCCATGATCCCCCGCTCCTCTGGAGAGAGATTGCCTCTTCTGATCGAAAGCATGTCATACTCTTCCCGGGAAAGCCACGGACAAGTCTTTCCATCCTCCCCTGTGTAAGTCCTGTCCCTCAAGTCCTTGAGCTGTGCCATCATTTCATCTGTCACATAGCCATCCTCTTTGTCCACAGCCTCCACAAAAGCCTCCGCTTCCCTGGTCTGGCCTGTGACCTTGTCATATTCTTCCGCTGTCAGGTTTCCCTGAACATGTTCCACTTTCGCCAGCAGCCTTATGGTCTCCATGCGGTGGAGAAATTCCCGGCGCTGTGGGGGAAGGAGCCTGGATTCCTTGTTCATCACTTCCAGAGGGGTCACCAGCTTTCCGATATCATGGAACCAGATACTCATGAGAAGCTCTTCCCTGTGGTCCTTGGAAAAAGGCTCTTTCTCCCCTCTTGATCTCGCGTTCTCATTTAAGTAATCAATAAACTTCTCCCCGCAGGCCGCCATATGGCGGGTATGATTTCCATTGTAGGGCGTCCTCTCGTCAACCGCCGAGGACATGACCCGAACAAATGACTGGAACAATCCCTTAATTGCCCGGATATAGCGCACGTTCTGGATGGTGATCGCGGCCTGGGAGGCCACGGATTCCACAAGGAGGACGGTATCCTCCGGGAACGGGCATATATTCCCCTGACCGTCCATGGCGTTGATCATCTGGAGAACCCCGATCTTCTCCCCTTCCCTGTTGCGCATGGGAACCACCAGTATGGACCGGGTGTGATAGCCGATCTTGTCGTCATACTTAAGATGACCGGAAAAATCATATTCCCGGCAGTTCTTCACATCATCCACTACAATGGTTCTGTTTTCCAGAAGAGCCAGGGAGCACACATGCTCTCTGTCCAGGGGAACAGGGGGAAGGTTGGGATCCCTGCCGTCTCCCCCCTCATATTTTCCAAGAGTATCATTCCGCATGATCTTGAACCGGAGGCTGTCCCCGTCCAGAAGATACAAGGTCCCCGCGTCGCACCGGGTCAGCTCCATAACGCTGGACAGGATCTTCTCCAGCAGTCGGTTTAAGTCCCGTTCTGAGGACAGCAGCACCCCGATCTCCAGAATCTTGTCAACGTCTTTTTGTCTCATACCCATAGCTCCATCCTTTCCCTGGCAAAAAGGCTGGCCTCATCCTCCATGACCGCCAGCCGCTCCTGTTCTGTCAAAAAATCATCTGTATATTCCCATGAAAAATGGGTCATCACCGCTTTTTTCCCGTTGGCTGCCTTTCTTAAGGAGATCCCCTGCCGCCAGGAAGAATGGCCCCAGTCCTGGTGACGCCGCAGGTCCTCTGCCGTGAAATTGGCATCCCATATGAGCACCTGGGTGTTTTTCGAGAACTCTGCCATTTTCCCGAACATCTCCTCATCCAGCTGGCAGTCCAGCCCATAGACCACACTCCTGCCATGCCCGTCTACCCGGTAAAGAACGCTGCCTCCTGGATGTTTTCCCTCAAGGGTGCTGACCTTTATGGCCCCTGAGCCCTCTTTTATGGAAAAGCTCTGTCCTGCCTGAATCTGGTGAAATTGGATATCCGCGGGAAAATCCTTAAAGCCCACGGGCCAGTAAGGGCTTCCCACCACCGTCTCAAGGCTCTTTTTGAAGCTTCCCCCATCCCCTGGGATCCCGTAGAGATGGATTCTTGCCTCCTTGTCATAAAACAGATTAAATCCCAGAAGCCCCACAATATGGTCCATGTGCATGTGGCTGAGAAGAATATCCACCCTCCGCTTTTCCCCGGCCAGGGCCAGGGCTTTTCCAAGCTTCGCGAGGCCGCTGCCGCCGTCAAAGACCAAAAGCCCATAACCCCAGTCCAGGAGGACACAGGAGGTATCTCCCCCATATTTCAAAAAATCTTTTCCCGACACAGCCATGGAGCCTCTGGTTCCCCAAAATTCGATCTTCCATTGTCCTTCCATCATATGTACCTGCCCCGCTTATCCTCTTCTGATCCGGTCCAGGGTCAGAACCTCGAAGCCTGCCGCCTTTCCTTTTAACTCCACGCTGTTTCCCAGGGAGGTGACGTCGATCTCCCCTTCCAGGATATTGGCCACTGCCCTGGATATATAGATTTTTCCCGGCGGCGCTTTGCTCTCCAAGCGGGCCGCCGTGTTTACAGTGTCGCCGATGGCGGTATAATCCATCCGCCTGGGAGAACCGATGTTTCCCACCACCGCGTTTCCCATATGGATCCCCACCCCAAAAGACACGGTCCGGCCATATTTTGTTTCCAGCTCCTCGGACAATTCCCTGGAGCCCTCCACCATATCCATGGCAGCCCTGACGGCCTTTCCGGCACACTCCTTAGGAGACATAGTCAACGGGGCTCCCCAGAATGCCATGGCCGCGTCGCCTACAAACTTGTCCAGGGTTCCTCCATTTTTCAGGATACATTCTGACACCAGGGTCAGATACTGGTTCAGGATCTTCACCACCTGGTCAGGAGTCAGAGCCTCGGACATGGGGGTGAATCCCCGGATGTCTACAAAAAGGACAGCGATCTCTGTCATTTCGCCTCCCAAATTCAGGGCCTTACTTCCTTCCTTCATAAGTTCATTGACGATCTCCGGAGCCACATACCGCTTAAAGGTCTTTTCCACCCGCCGTTTTTCCAAAGCCGCCTGGCCATAGTTAAACACCAGGCTTCCCCCGTACAGAACGGTCATGCCGACGGGGATCCACAGAACCTTGAGGACCACGCCCCGGTTGTACAGCCATCGGCACAAAATCAGGTATCCTCCGCTGACAAAAAGCCAGGCCATGGTGGAAAAAAACGCCGGGCGTTTCCAGAACACTGCCGCTGACACCATAAGAGCCGCGAACAGAACCGCCAGCTGCCAGCCAACCCCTGCCTCTTTTTTAAAGTCCCCATCCAGAAGAGCCTGGACCGCGTTGGCCTGGTACTCCACCCCGTACATGGGTCTGGCGTGGTCAATGGCTGTCAGGTAGCTGTCCTGAAGCCCTGCCGCGTATGGGCCGATCAGGACGATCTTCCCGTTGAAATATTCCGCCGGCACCTGCCGGGAAATCACATCGGCTATGGAGATGGATTCGTCAAAATGGCCCGGCGCTCCGCTAAAGGGCAGATACCAGAATCCTCTCGAATCCGTAGGAGGAAGCCCCAAAAGCTCCTCACCTTTTGATTCCGCGTACTTCTTTGCCACCACTAAGGAGAGAGACGGAACCGTCTTTTTGTCAGGCAGGCGTATCTCAAGGAGATGGTGCCGCAGGATACCGTCCCGGTCCATCATGGCATTGATATGTCCCTGCTCGGTCTCGTTTTTCAGGGCCTCGTAGGGCTCGTCAAAGGCCTGGACAAAAAAACGGTCCATGCGGTAATCGCTATCTCCGTCAGGTACAGGGCTGCTGCCAAACTCAGCGGCACAGGCGACCACTACGTTGCCGTACTGGCCAGCCGCCCTGGCCAGCCGCTCATCTGCCTCTGCCTGAGTCTTTCCGGTGTAGAGCACATCAATGCCGATTACCGCCGGATGACAGTCCTCGGACTGATTCAAGGTCTTCACCGCGTCCGCGATCACCTCCCGGCCCCACTGTTGGTAAGGCCCTATGGAATCCAGGGCCCTCTGATCAATCCCCACCAGCACCATATTGCCGGAAAGGGCCTGGCTTTTCTGATACCAGGAGTCGGCCAGGGCCTGCTCGGCTCTGTAAAACATCCCGCTGGCCGCCGCAAGTGTGAACCCTGCCGCCACCGCGCCGAAGACGACCATCTCCTTTGGCCCCGGCTTCCTCCTCTTTTCTCCTTTCCGCCTCCCGGGGGACAAAAAGCCCCTGAGCTTATCGGTATACCCCATCTGTTTTCCTCCCTGTCCTGTCGGCGAAATGCCGTGGTCCCTGTAAGATCAGACCGCTTACCAGCCGCTCCGCAGCAGCTGGGGATATTTCTCCAGATGGGCATAGTCATTAAACCGCTCCAAGGTGAATCTTCCTCTTTCCCGGTCATATTCCAGTTCCGTGATGCCGCAGTTCTCCAGATTGGTTCCCAGAAGCCTGTATTTTGCCGGCTCCATCCCAAGGATATGGGATACCGCGCACCGAATCACGCCGCCGTGGGTAACCACTGCCGCCTGTTCCTCCGGCCCCTGTCCGATCCTCTCCAAAACCGGCATGACCCGCCTGATGACATCCCCCGCCCGTTCTCCGCCGGGATAAGGCACATCCGCCTCCATCTTCTGCTGCTCCTTCTTCAGGTCCCCGAATCTCTCCAGGATCTCCTCATCCCTTAGGCCTTCCATCTGGCCAAAATCAATCTCCCGCAGCTCCTGTATGGTCACATGCTCCACATTCCAATACAGATTGGCCGCCTGGGCCGTCTGCGCGGCCCTTGTGAGGGCGCTGGAGTAGACGATCTGGATCCCTCTGCCCACAAGGCGTTCTCCCACAAGGGCGGCCTGCCGAAAGCCCTCGGGGGACAACTCCACATCCACGTTGCACAGCCGGCTGGCCTGCCTGCCGTGTCGGATCAGGTAAATCCTCATGTCAGTTTTTAAAGCTGTGGACAGGTGCCGGGATCCGTCCGCCCCGGCTGACAAACCTTTCACAGGAGTAAGGATTCACCGGCATCACCGGCGCATATCCCAGCAGGCCTCCAAACTCCACCCTATCCCCCACATCCTTTCCGATCACCGGGATGAGGCGCACCGCTGTGGTCTTCTGATTGATCATGCCAATGGCCGCCTCGTCCGCGATGATGCCTGCCAAAGTGCTGGCCGGGGTGCTGCCCGGGATGGCGATCATATCCAGGCCCACGGAGCACACACAGGTCATGGCTTCCAGTTTCTCCAAGGTCAGGGCTCCCATGGACACCGCGTCGATCATGCCCTGGTCCTCGCTCACCGGGATGAACGCGCCGCTCAGTCCCCCTACATAGGATGAAGCCATAATGCCGCCTTTCTTCACCTGGTCGTTGAGCATGGCCAGAGCCGCGGTGGTTCCCGGCGCTCCCACCCGCTCCAGCCCGATCTCCTCCAGAATCTCCGCCACGCTGTCTCCCACCGCCGGAGTAGGCGCGAGGGACAGGTCAATGATGCCAAAGGGGACTCCCAGCCTTTTGGAAGCCTCCTGGGCCACCAATTGACCTACCCGGGTGATCTTGAAGGCTGTCTTCTTGATGGTCTCACACAGCACCTCAAAATTCCCGCCTCTTGCCTGTTCCAGGGCCACCTTCACCACTCCCGGGCCGCTGACTCCCACATTGATAATGGCGTCAGCTTCCGTCACCCCGTGAAACGCCCCTGCCATAAAGGGGTTGTCGTCAGGCGCGTTGCAAAATACCACCAGCTTGGCGCATCCTAAGGAATCCTGGTCCTTTGTGGCCTCTGCCGCGGCTTTGATCATCTGCCCCATAAGATTCACCGCATCCATGTTGAGCCCTGTCTTGGTGGAGCCCACATTGACAGAAGAACACACCCGTTCCGTCTCCGCCAGGGCCTGGGGGATGGAACGGATCAGATTCTCATCGGCCGTGGTCATGCCTTTGCTCACCAGGGCCGAATATCCGCCAAGAAAATTCACTCCCACCTCTTTTGCCGCCCTGTCAAGGGTTCTGGCTATGGTCACAAAATCCTCAGGGGTTTTGCAGGCACAGCCCCCCACTAAGGCGATCGGTGTCACAGAGATCCTCTTGTTCACAATGGGCACCCCGAAATCCCTGGCAATGGCATCTCCTGTGGACACCAAATCCCTGGCAGTGGCAGTGATCTTTTTGTAGATCTTCTGGTTGAGAGCGGAAAGGTCGCTGTCGCAGCAGTCCAAAAGGCTGATGCCCATGGTGATGGTGCGGACATCCAGCTTCTCATGCTCAATCATATTGTTGGTCTCAATGACCTCAAACATATTTAACATACCGTTTTCTCCATTCTTTTCCCGTCATTGAACACATTCCCATGGTTTGTCAGATCCTGTGCATTTTTGTAAAGATCTCTTCCCTCTGGCACTTGATCCTGACTCCGATCTCCTCCCCCAGCTTCTCTAAGTCAGAGGACACGGTCTCAAAGGGTTTTAACGATTTGTCCATGTCCACGATCATCATCATATTGAAAAATTCCTGGACAATGGTCTGGGAGATGTCCAGAATATTCACCTGATTCTCCGCCAGGTACGCGCACACCTTGGCGATAATGCCCACTGTGTCTTTTCCTACAACCGTAATAATGATCTTATTCATATCAGTCTCCTTTTCTACTGTTTTTACAGGGTGACGATCTGGGACATCCGGTCCCTGCTTGCCACGGATATGGAAAAATCCCGGGACTTATAGCCGTGGTCGCCCTGGTCGATCTCCAGCTTCACCGTCTCGTAGGCAAGGGCCTCATAGTTGTTCTCTTTGCTGAGATGGCCGAGAAAAATATGTTTCATATGGTCATGGAGTATGTAATTCAAAAGCCGGCCCGCGTTGTCGTTGGACAGGTGGCCGTGGTCGCTTAGAATCCTCCTCTTGAGATAGTAGGGGTAAGGCCCTGTCTCCAGCATCCTCACATCGTGGTTGGATTCCAAAAGAATCGCGTCAAGACCCTGGAGATGATCGATGATATACGCATCATAATGCCCCATGTCCGTGGCCACTGCCACGGACTTTTGACCGCTTTGGATCCGGTAGGCCACAGGGTTGGCCGCGTCGTGGTCAATGGAGAAAGGTTTTATCTCCATGTCCCCGATGGTAAATCCCACATCCGGACAAACCGGACAAAATAAGTCCTTAGAGTAGTCCCCTAAAGACTTCATCTCCCCGATCTCCTCCAAGGTCTCCTTTGTGCCGTACATGGGAACCCCATGTTTTCTGGCCAAAACTCCTAAGCCCTTCACATGATCGGAATGCTCATGGGTGATCACCACCCCGTCCAGCTCGCTTGCCTTGACCCCGATCTCATTTAACCCCTGTTCGATCCGCTTATTGCTGATACCCGCATCCACCAGGATGTGGGTACTGTCTGTTCCTACATAAATACAATTCCCGCTGCTTCCGCTGGCAATACTTACTAATCTCATGTTCCGGACTCTTCCTTTGATTTGATAACTTTCCTAAGCTGCCGCCTCACATCTTCCATGGAACCGTTGTTGTTAATCATGTGATCAGCGGCCTTGGCAAATTCCTCCTCTGACGACTGGCTCTCCATCATCTTGAGGCACTTCTCTCTGGAATACCCCCGGCTGTCCATGAGCCGCCGGATCCGGCATTCCTTCAGGGTATAAACATACCACACTTCATCGAAAAAGTCATCCCTGTTTTCGGAAAGGATGGCGGATTCCACCACCACCAGGGAGGCTTTGGACTTAAGGGCCCAAAGTCTCACCTCATCCCACACCAGGGGATGGATAAGCCCGTTAATCCGTTCCCTGGCCTCCGGATCCCCAAAAACCAGGGCCGCGAGAAGATCTTTCCGCAAATATCCATCCTCTCCCAGGATCTTTTGCCCAAAGGCCTCCAGGAGAGCCTTATGGCCTGGCCTTCCTGGTTCCTCCAGCTGCCGGGCCACCAGATCCGCCTGAATCACCTCTGCCCCGAATTCCTCTTTAAGCAGTTCCAGGATTCGGCTCTTTCCCGAGCCTACGCCTCCCACCAGGCTGATCACCCGTTTTTTCTCCATCATCTTCCCCTGCCTTTATCCAGATCACTTGGCGTCATACCAGCTGTCCCCCCGGTGGGCCTCCACCTCCAGGGACACCTTCAGCTCCGCCGCGCCTCTCATCCTGGTCTCCAGAATCTCCACCACCTCTTCCATCTCCGGTTTCCAGGTCTCCACCAGAAGCTCATCGTGGACCTGCAGCACGATCCTGGACCGCAGCCCCCGCCTCCGAAGCTCCCGGTCCACATTGATCATGGCGATCTTCATAATGTCCGCCGCAGTCCCCTGAATAGGCGAGTTCATGGCCACCCGCTCGCCGAAGGATTTCTGATTGAAATTACCTGATTTCAATTCCGGGATAGGCCTTCTCCTTTTGAACATGCTGGCAACATACCCTTTGGCTTTTCCGTCCTCCACCTGCTTATCCAAAAACGCCTTTACTCCCGGATAGGTCTCAAAATATTTATCAATATAGTCCACAGCCTCTTTGCGGCTGATGCTCAAGTCCTCGCTGAGGCCAAAAGCGCTGATCCCGTAGACGATGCCGAAATTTACCGCCTTGGCGTCCCGCCTCTGAAGAGGCGTTACTTCTCCCAGAGGAATGTGGAACACTTCCGACGCCGTGATGGCGTGGATGTCCTGAGCCTGCCGATAGGCCTGGATCAGCCTGTCATCTCCTGACATGTGGGCCAGTACCCTCAGCTCGATCTGGGAATAATCCGCGTCCACAAAGGTGTACCCTTCCTCTGGCACAAAAATCTTCCGGATCTGCCTCCCCAGCTCCATCCGCACCGGGATATTCTGCAGGTTGGGTTCCGTGCTGCTGATCCTTCCCGTGGCGGTGATGGTCTGATTAAAGGTGCCGTGGATCCGCCCGTCTTCCCGGATAAACCCAGAAAGTCCTTCCGCGTAAGTGGAATTTAACTTGGCAAGCTGCCGGTAATCCAGGATCTTCCTCACCAGGGGATACTCCGGGGCCAGCTTTTCCAAAACCTCCGCTGCCGTGGAATACCCTGTCTTTGTCTTCTTGCCGTGGGGCAGCTTCATCTTCTCAAAAAGAATCTCTCCCAGCTGTTTAGGCGAATTGATGTTAAATTCCTCCCCTGCCAGCTGGTGAATCTCCTTCTCCAGCACATCGATCTGGACCTTTAAATTGTCACCATACTCCTTGAGGCGCTCTTTCTCCACCCGGATACCTGCCTGCTCCATGTGGTAAAGGCTGTAGATCAATGGCATCTCCACCTCCACAAACAGGCTCCACATGTCCATCTCCTTCAGCTTTTCCTCCAGAACCTTGGCTGACCTCCAGGCAATGTACCCCATATAGCAGGCGCAGATCCCCGCCTTCTGGTCCCCGTCGGACAAAAGCTGTCCCACCAGGGCCTTCTTTCCCAGAAGATCCTCCTTAGACGGCACAGTCAGCCCCAGATAATCTCTGGCCAGGTCATCGTAGCCGTAGGTATCCTTCAGGGGATTTAAAAGGTATCCCGCCACCCCGGCATCCAGGACCCCTGATTCCTCCTCCAGCCCCAGAAACGGAAGCTGGACCTTCAGATCCAGGGCAATCGCCGCCCCGGCCCCAACCGCGGCCTCTTTCACCTTTCCCGCCACATACTCCCCGGTCAGAAATCCCTGACATGTGACGGCATAACAGTCCTCCTCGCCAAAACAGAGGGCCGCCCCCATAACCTGCCCTTTCTCTGTGATCAGCTGGAAGCCAACCCGTTCCGCCTGACAGGCCCTGCCGAAGATCTCCTCTGCCCGGCCAAAGTCCGTGACCACCAAAAAGTGTTCCTCCGCCTTGGGAAATTTCATGCCTTCCTTGTCAAATCTGGTCAGGAAAGACTTAAATTCCAGCCGCTTCATATACTCATAGGCTTCTGGGGTATACAGGTTCCCTATGACCATGTCTTCATAGGAAAATTCAATGGGGCAGTCGATACAGATAGTTGCCAAAGCCTTGCTCATCTGAGCCATATCATAGTGCTCCCCCAGGGCCTTCTGGGCTCTTGGAGGCTTGATCTCTGACAAATGGGCGTAGGCATTTTCAATGCTTCCATAGGACGCGATCAGGTTGGTGGCTGTCTTCTCCCCAATGGACGGCACTCCCGGAATATTGTCGGAGGCATCTCCCATGAGGGCCTTCACATCAATAAATTCCAAAGGCGTCACCTGGTACTCCTCTTTTACATCTTTTGGATAATAGTCCTTCACCTGTGTCGTTCCCCGGCTGGTCCTGGGGATCCGGATCTTGATGTGCTCATCCGCCAGCTGGAGAAGGTCCCGGTCACCGGACACCACAGAAACCTCCACCCCCGCGGCCGCGTTCTTCTTGGCCAGGGTGCCCAGGATATCGTCAGCCTCGTACCCCGGAAGGGTCATGATCGGGATGCCCATGGCCCCCAGCACCTCCTTCATCAGAGGCACCTGCTGGGCCAGCTCCTCCGGCATGGGCTTTCTGGTTCCCTTGTAGGCCTCATACATCTTATGCCGGAAGGTAGGTTCCTTCAAATCAAACGCCACAGCCAGATGGTCCGCATCCTCCTCCTCAAGGATCTTAAACATAATATTGAGGAACCCAAACACCGCGTTGGTGTGAAGTCCCTCAGAATTCGTCAGATCCGGCACGCCGTAAAAGGCCCTGTTTAAAATACTGTGTCCGTCAATCAATACCAGTTTATTTTCCATGGTCAAAATCCTCCAGTTTCTGTTGGCGGACAACCGCCGTCTCTCAGAAGATCCCGGTCTGCCACCAGATCCGCGCCTGCAAAAGCAGCATTACCACCAGGCTCATAAATGCCAGGGTGTCCGCGGCGTACCGCAGGATGGTCAGCAGGCGCACACTGTAGATCTTCTGTCTGGAGGCGGTAATGTCCGCCTCCATGTCTCCTTTGATATTGTAATAGTCCCGGTCCCCGTCGGAATCCAGCTGCCGGATGCCCGCCTCCACGGTATAGTAGATCTCAAGCTCCTCCCGGCAGTTCTCGCAGCCATCAATGTGCTCCAAAAACTCCTCCATCTTCTGGACATCCATCTCATGGTGAATATAGGCCATAACCAGGCTCTCCGCCTCCTTGCAGGTCAACTCCGGCACCTCCTTCCCAAAGAACCTCTCTGTCCTCTATCATACAATACAATGTTGTTTTTGGCAAATCAAAAAATCCTACAGGCCAAAAGAGAGCCCTTCCGGGGTAAGATCCTGCTCCACCTGATCCAAGGTGCTGGCAAAGGGCGGATCTTCCGGGCGCTGTCCGCTGCCATCCCAGTATATTGACCAGAAATATCCGTTATCATACGGGTTCTCCGAGAAGATCATGGTTTCAATCAGCTCAAACCGTTGGTCGATCTGGTCATCTCTCTGCTGCCGCTTCAAGGCCCCGTCAGCCCTTCCCTCCTCGGTCTCGTATTGATAGTCATACCTCATATCCACCGTATTGTCCACGGACATAAAAGTACATTCTACCACAGAGTCCATACCGAAATCGTACCGGACATAGATATCTCCAGTGGCCCTCTCCCGGTAAACGCCGTAGCCACTGGCCCCGAAAAGGTTCAAATAGTCTCTTGGCACATTGGTCAGATCCACCAGCTGGGTCTGCTGTCCATCCCACAGGCAGGCGGTAAATCCCCAGTCTGTGCGGCCTCCATTGGCCGGATATCTGTGGGCTCCAAAGAACAGAAGGTCCTCCATCCCGTCCCTGTTCATATCTGCCTGCAGCACATACATGGCCCTTCCGTCGGCCCGGGCCGCCAGCAGCTCATTGAGAAGGGCCAAACGCCGGTTGTCGTCCTCCTGTTTCTTTTGCTCCTCCTCCGCGGCCCGGGCCGCCTCTTCCTCCGCGATCCTGGCTGCCTCCGACTCCTCCGCTGCCTTGTCCTGTACTTCCTGAGTCATGGGAGCATCCAGTTCCTCAAGCACAAAGTCGGGCACAGATGTGTAGGGAAGCTTTTCCACTTGGATGCTCCCTTCCTCTTCCTCTGACCAGGCTGTCAAACGCCCGGTCTCCCCGGCGTTTACGGTCTCTGTCACTTCCTGCCCCGAACCAGGGTCCGCGACCGCGCAGGACACGCTGCCCTCCAGCAGAAAGATCTTCATGTGATCCGGGTCCTCCACCTCCACCCAGCCGCAGGTTCCCCGTATGCCCACCATCATGTTGGACGTGCGGATGGTCATGGTCTCATCCGCTTCCAGAGGCTTTGTCACATTGAAAAACAGATTTCCATAGTTCACCAGGATCTCCAGATCCTTTCCCGTCTTCTGGATCTCCACCTGGCTGTCCGCGTCCATTTTGGTCAGCTTCACGTCATCCAGATCAATCCACGCGTAGCTCTGGGTCCGGGTTCCCACCTCATAGCCGCTGTACAGGCCCAACTGGTCTATAAGGGCCACATCCTTTTGATCCTCATCTGTGACCCCCACCGTCCCTTCCGTCCTGACCAGATGCATGGTGGTGGCCTTTGCCTGGTTTCCGCAGCCGCTTAAGCAGAGCAATACCGCCCCCACCAACAGGACCCGGCTTTTCTTTTCCAGCTTCTTCCCTTTCACTTTCTCTCCTCACTTATTTCGATTTTATGATTTCTTCAGCATAGTCCCATAGAGGCTGACCAATTCTCTCTCCAATTTCGCGAATTGGGGAATATAAGTTTCAAGAATCCGGTCCACCAGCTCTTTTGCGGCATTTCCATCATAAATATGAGACATGTCATTGCGGTCTCTCAGCATACTCAGCCAGACAGCCCCGTCAAAAAATGGATAAATCCCATATGCTTCCTTAATAATGCCTCTTGGTGAACCTGTCACCGCGGTCTTGCTGCCCTCATATTTCAGCAGCTCTTTTAGCACTTTCCACCCCAACTCAAATTGAATCGAAAACTTGTCAATGATCCCGCTGACAATAAATTCATTATCCAGATCCTCCTTGCCAGCCCTCTCAAGCACCCTCAGGTTGGAAACATAATTGTCAAATTTTTTCATAGAGCACAATGCCTTCCCTTCTGATGGACTCCCGCAGTTCTTCCCCCATTGTCCCGTCTAAATCCAGCACATCATATTTCAGCGGCGTTGAAGTCTCTTCATCCACGTCCAAGGCAAAACCTGTGATATCCCCTCCGCTTACCGCCAGATCAATATCACTGGCGCGCTGATAATCTCCTCTCGACCGGGAACCAAAAAGAATCACCTTGTCTACCTTATTTTTTTTTGCCAGGCCCTGTATCTCTTCTATGACTTTGTCGTCAATTCCAGTTTTTTTCAAAAACTCTCCCCCTTACCCCCGCGCTGCCTGGTCTGCCTTTTCCATTATAAACCTGCCCGCCAGCTTGTACACCTGTTTCACTTCCCTAGATGACAGATCCCATGTACTCAGCTCTTTTGAAACCAGCGCTCCGTGCTTTTTGCTGATATCTCTTATAGCATTTCCCACAGACCTGCGCACATACTCGCTGGCATCGTCTCTGTGCTCTGCCAGCAGGCTGATGGCCGCCTGGGGATTATCTTTAAAATAGGGGCGGCTTGTCCACACCCGCAGTCCCTCTGACACTGCCCGGCGCACATTGGCCTGGCTGCTGCCAAACCACTCTTTTATGAGAGGCAGGGCATTTTCATATCCTATAAGCTTGCAGTGGTTGTCAAATGCCATGGCCAGGGTCTCCTGGACCTTCCAGCTGTAATGACGGCTAACGGTATTTTTTAAGAAGGCTAAAGCCTCAGGGTAATCATGGGCCCCATAGCCCAACAGAAAAACCCCCACTTCCTGTACCTGGAAATTATCTGACTCATACAGCCCCAGCCCCACGCGAAAGCATTGGCCGCTGGAGTGAGACTGATAGTATGCCTTGGCCTGGGTTTTCACAAGCTTCAGACTGTCTTTTTCCGGAATCAGCTTTGACAGGTATCCCGCGTACTCATCCCCCTCTGTAGGTCTGACGGCCACATACCGGTAATGGGGCATGTCAACACCCCGGTAATGTTTTGTCCAGCTGTCCTTTACTGCCATGCCGTTTCTGAGAGCCACATTCTGGGATGCTGTGTTGGTATCCCGGATGATGGAGCAGACCTGATCCGCCTTCAGCACCTGGAAAGCATATTTCTTGCAGCCCTTCGCGGCCTCCGAGGCATATCCTTTATGCCAATATGACCGCCGGAACAGATAGCCGATCTCCAGGACCTCCTGGTCCTTCCACGGCTGCATTGTCAGCCCGCACTGCCCGATCATCTCACCGTTTTCCTTTAAAATCACTGCCCACAGGCCAAAACCCCATTTTTCATAGCGGGCCATCTGTCTGTCAAGCCACTCCCGCGCTTCCTCATGGCTAAATGCCCCCTCATAGGCATACATGGTCTCCTCATCCCCCAGGATTTTACACAGATCCTCAAAATCATCCGGACCCATTTTCCGCAGATATAATCGTTCTGTTTCAAGTATTTTCATCTCTATATGTACCTATTGAAATTCCTTTCTCAGTATCTCCTGGGGAGGTTTGATCTCATTGGCAATGGTGTGTTCTGTCAGTTCGGACAGAAGTTTTATCTTCGCGTTGATAATGGGTCTCATGCAGTTGGGCACATGCTCCTGATGCGCCCTGTGGATAGCCACACATTCCTTGCAGTTGCCGTGATAACGGCAGGCCTTTTTGCAGGAGCAGTGGTCTTTATCTTTGTATTCCTCCCTGAACTCCGCCGCGAATTCTTCCTGCAGCCGCAAGCCTTCCTGTCGGTTTCCCTTGTGAAATTGCTCCATGGCATCCAGCTCTTTTTGATTTTTCTCTATAATCATCTGGTTCTCTCCTGCTTTCTAAAATTTTATAAAGCTCCTGTTTATGCTCTCCCAAGACTCTTCCAAATCATCACGGCCCCTCCCGCCTCCCTTGTATACCTTTGGGTATGACTTCATGATAACATGTTTTCCGCCTGAACTCAAGAAGCTTCCGGCCTCAAGGCGAAAGGAAAGGCCCTCCAAAACGGAAGGCCTTTTTCGCTGTTTATTAAACCACGCTTTTCAGTCCCAGCGTCTTCTCGATCACCAGCATAACTCCCAAAGTGATTACCATCAGCAAGGTGGCAAGAGCCGCGATGGTGGGATCAAAATGGTACTCCACATAAGCCATCATCTCAATAGGCAGCATGGACACTCCCGCGCTGGTGAGGAAGGCTGACAGGGACACATTGTTAAAGGAATTGATAATCGCCATGATACACGCTGACACGATACCGGACTTGATATTGGGCAGCAGGATATGGAAAAAGGTGTACACATTTCCCGCCCCCAGAATCCTGGACGCCTCCTCCATGGAGAAGTCAAAATTGGCAAGGCTGGAAGTCACCACCCTCATGACATAAGGGATGGACAGTATGGTGTGGCCGATCAGGAGGCTGGGCATGGCCGGAAGCTTGAACCGGTTTACCACATACCTGAGCATTACAAAGCCCAGAACAATGACCGGGATGAGCACTGGAGACAAAAACAGGCTCTTGATCAGTTCCTTCCCCTTAAAACGGTAGCGGTTTAAGGCGTAGGCTGCCGGCAGCCCCAGGAGCAGTGCCACAAAAGTGCCCGCAAAGGCGATGATAATACTGTTTTTTGCCGCGCTCCCGAAGCTCTTTACCTGCAGGATCTGCTGATACCACCGCAGGGTAAAGCCCTCTCCCGGAAACTTCAGATAGGTAGTGTCGCTGAAAGAAGCCGCCATAATCACAAGCAGGGGGCCGATCAGAAACACATATACCAGCAAAGTAACAATAAACAGAGATTTGCTCTTTTTCATGGAAAACTACTCCTTTGCCGCCGCCAGCACATGGCAGCCGTGGTATTTACTGTACTGAGAACAGCTCATTCCATCTGGCGGTCCAGTCAGCCTTGTTGGCGTTGATGACAGTCCAGTCAGGAATCAGCAGGTTGTCGATCATTTCCTTGCCGTAAGTAAAGTTTGCCGCCTGGTCCGGGGTCAGCTCCACATCGGTCCGCACCGGAGAGTCCACGCCGTCCAAAGCCTCGGCAAGCTGCACTTCCTTGGAGATATAAAAATCAATGAACGCCTGGGCCAGGTCCTTGTTGGGACAGCCTTTCACGATGTTGATGGTGTTAAATCCGCTGTATACACCCTCAGACGGGTCAACCCACACATAGTCTTCAGAAGCGGATTTGGCTGCCGTGTAGGAGTAGTCAAGGAGCACCGCCACGGAGATCTCACCCTGGTTCAGCATGGTGATGGTGTCATTGGCGCTGGTGTAGGTCTTCATGATGTTTGGCTTTAATTCCTCAAACTTGGCGAACAGGGCGTCGTCATCGGTTCCCGGAGTCAATCCCATCATCTTTGCCACGGAATAGTACAGAAGGGGACCGGAGGTTGTGGTAATATCGGGGATGGCGATGCTGTCTTCCAACTCCGGATTCCACAGATCTTCCCAGGAAGTGATCTCAATGGGGCAGGTTGACTTGTCATACACAATACCCAGCCTGTTGAATGTGTAGGCAGGGCCGTACTCATCTCCCAGGGGAGCCTTCGCGTTGTCATAGAGACCGTCTAAATTGGTGAGCTTGCTGGAATCAATGGTATCGATGAGGCCCGCGTCGATCATATCCGCCACAAAGGCGTCGCCGATGATCACCACGTCATAATTTTCCGGAGTCTCCTTGATCTTGGTGACACGCTCCGCGTTCTTGCCGCCTTCCACGATGAGTTCGCATCCCGTAGCTTCCATAAAGGGATCGTACACATTCTTCTGAAGCAGCTCCGCGTTAAAAGAGAATGTGGAGATCCTCAGCTGCTGTCCCTCAAAGGAAGGAAGGTCAGCCCCTGGGGCCTCTGTCTCCACTGCCTGAGTCTCTCCGGAGGCGGCCGCTGTGGTCTCTGCCCCGTCCGCGCCAGCCGCCGCGGTTGTGGGAGCGGCTGTTGTGCTGTCGGCCTGACCAGAACTTCCGCACCCGGCCAGAGACGCTGTCATGGCGGCTGCCATCACAATACTTAACCATCTTTTTTTCATAATCTTTTTCTCTCCTTTTCTAAAGCAAGATAATTTTGCCCGGAGCCAGGGACAATATGACCTGATCTCCTATTTTGTAAACACTCTCCTGGTCCGTGCTCACCTCGAACTCGCCGATGGCAGTTCGCACGTTGTACTGGTTGCGCTTTCCAAGAAATGTACTTACCATAACCTCTCCTGTCAGTGGGTTGGGTGCCCTGGACCCATCCGGGATGATAAGAATATCCTCAGGGCGGATACATGCCTTTCGGCACTCCCCCTCTCCTGTTCCTTCCACCTGAATCGGACTGCCATCGGGCAAAAGATATACTCCGTCACGGTCAGTCTTCTTAATATCCATAAAGTTCTCAAATCCCACAAAACGGGCGATAAATTCGGTCTTGGGGTGGTTATAGATCGCGGACGGACTGTCCATCTGCTCAATAACCCCGTGGTTCATGATAGCCACCTTGTCGGAGATGGCAAAGCACTCCTCCTGGTCGTGGGTAACGTAGATGGACGTGAAGCCGAACTTCTGCTGGAGGCGGCGGATCTCCACCCTCATCTTTACCCTCAATTTCGCGTCCAGATTGCTTAAGGGCTCGTCCAAAAGCAGCAGATCCGGCTTGATCACCAGGGCTCTGGCCAGGGCCACCCTCTGCCGCTGTCCGCCGGACATCTCCTTGGGGAAACGGTTCTCAAATCCGCCCAGATCCACGGTCTCAAGCATCTCCATGACCTCTTTTTTCATCTGGTCCTGGGGAACC
>CAJUSJ010000048.1 GCA_910588865.1 uncultured Lachnospiraceae bacterium | reverse complement strand
ACTCTCGTCTCCGAAAATTCCTATTTCATTACGAGGTAATTATACTTCCTAATATGGAAATTAGCAATACCTTTTTGATCTTTTTAGCATATTTTATAAATGCTTTATAAATCAATGGACTTTTTCAAATCTCCGCTTCGGAAATATCATCTCCTCAATCACAACGTTAGTATAATACACTTTGAGGAAAAATGCTATAACTTTTCTCTGTGCATTTTCTTACGTAAAACTTACGAAAACCCACTTTCTTTCTTAGATTGTACTTAAATTCATACAATCACGGCAGTTGTTTTTCCTGTGGGCTGTGCTATAATGTTCATATATTTCGACAATACTCTATTTTTGAACGGAGGCATCTATGAACAGACACGCGCTGGTATGCAGAAATATATTGGAACACCCCGATATCACCCAGAGAGAGCTGGCTGAGGCCATGGATCTGTCCCTGGGGACAGCCAACAGGCTGGTAAAGGAATGTGTCGAACGGCAGCTGATCGGGCTGATGGAGGATGGCCACTATCAGGTCACCTCTGAGGGCATGGAGCTTCTGGAACAGTACCGGGTTGACGGGGCCGTGATCATCGCCGCCGGGTTTGGTTCCCGCTTTGTCCCTCTCACCTTTGAGACTCCAAAAGGTCTCCTGGAGGTCTTTGGAGAGCGGATGATCGAGAGGCAGATCTGCCAGCTCCACCAGGTCGATGTCACGGACATCACCATTGTGGTAGGGTACTTAAAGGAGAAGTTCGACTACCTGATCGACAAGTACGGGGTAAAGCTTCTTTATAATAATGAATACTCCACAAAAAATACTCTGGCAACCATCTATCATGCCCGAAAGATCCTGGAAGGCAGAAATATGTACCTGCTTTCCTCAGACAACTGGATGCGGGAAAACATGTATCACACTTACGAGTGCGGCTCCTGGTATTCTTCTGTTTACAAAGAGGGAGACACCTCTGAATGGTGCCTTTCCTTTAATAAGAAGGGAAAGATCCAGCGGGTGGATATCGGAGGCCATGATTCCTGGGTCATGTACGGTCCGGTATTCCTGCGGAAGGAATGGTCCCGGCAATTCCTTCCGGTTCTGGAGGCTTACTATCATCTCCCGGGAACTGAGCAGTTTTACTGGGAGCGGGTGTATCTGGAACTGGTCAACGGAACCGCCCAGAAGCGGCTGACAGAGGCAGGGATCTCACAGCTGGCCCAAACCCCCGGGAAAAGTATTGACCCCTCCGCCGCCCCCCTGGAGCTTTACATCAACCGCCAGTCCTCTGATCAGGTTTACGAATTCGAAAACCTGGAAGAACTCCGTCGGTTTGATTCCAAATACCAGAACCATTCAGACAACGCGGCCATGGAGCTGGTAGCCCGGGTTTTCCAGATCCCTGAGTCCCAGATCCGCGACATCGCCTGCTTAAAAGCAGGAATGACCAACAAATCCTTTCTCTTTTCCGCTGCCGGAAAACGGTACATTTGCCGGATCCCCGGGCCGGGAACCGAGCTGCTCATCAGCCGGAGTCAGGAGGCCGCTGTCTATGAGGCGGTAAAGCCCCTGGACGTTACGGAACATGTCCTCTATTTTAATAAGGAAAACGGCTACAAGATAGCGGAGTTCTATGAAGGAGCCCGAAACGCGGACCCGGAAAACAGGACAGACATGGCAAGATGCATGGAACTTTTAAAACAGATCCACCAGTCAGACTTAACTGTGGCCCACCGGTTTGACATCCGGGAACGGATCGGCTTTTATGAAGACCTGTGCCAGAGCCACGGCGGTATCCCTTTTGAGGACTATCCTCAGATTAAAAGGCAGATGACAGAGCTGATGGATGGTCTGGATCACTTAGACAGACCCCGGGCCTTGTCCCACATTGACAGTGTGGCTGACAATTTTCTCTTTCTGCCCGACGGCAATATCCGCCTCATCGACTGGGAGTACGCCGGCATGTGCGACCCTTTTATCGATGTGGCCATGTGCTGTATCTATTCCTATTATAATGAAGACCAGAGCGACTGGCTTACAGAGGCTTACCTGGGCCGCACCCCTGACAGCCAGGAGCTGGCGGTAGTGTACTCCTACATGGCCCTGGGCGGCTTTCTCTGGACTCTGTGGGCGGTGTACAAAAGCGCCCTGGGCGAGGAATTTGGGGAATATACCCTTATCATGTACCGCTATGCCAAACGCTACTATCAAAAAGCGAAAAAAATATTTCCATTTTTCTCTACCCCTTGAGGAACAGATGTGCTATACTGTAATGAAGCCATACTAAACAGATAAGGGGGACTTAAAACCTTGATACGCCAAAAACAGATCCGCGCCGTGGCGGCAGCGGGAATATTGGGACTTTTGACTCTGGCCCCGGCATCTGACGCTCTGGCTGCCGGCTGGAGCAAAGCTGACGACACATGGGTATATTACGACGATAACGGTTCTTTGTACAAAGGCTGGATCCGGACCACGGATGGATATTACTATCTGGATCTGACCACCGGCAAGATGACGGTAGGCTGGAAACAGATCAATAATAAATGGTATTATTTCAAATCTAACGGCCTCATGGTCTCCAACACCTGGATCACGGATAATGGAAAGTTCTATTACCTGCTGGATGACGGGACCATGGTCACAGGATGGCTGAAGATCGGCAGCGACTATTATTTTCTGAAGGCAGACGGCTCCATGGCTGTGGGATGGCGGCCCATGGACGACACCTGGTACTACTTTGAAACCAACGGCAAGGTGGTCATGGGCTGGAAGCAGATCGGTGATTACTGGTATCATTTCGGCTCCGACGCCAAGATGTCCACTGGATGGCTGAAGCTGAACAACACCTACTATTATCTTGGCAGCGACGGAAAGATGCTTACCGGGTGGCTCAGCGACAGCACCAACCGGTATTACATGGATCCCTCCAACGGCTCCATGACCACGGACTGGAAGCAGATCGACGGGAGCACCTACTATTTCAACGGGTCCGGCCACATGCAGACCGGGTGGGTGACTCTCAACGGCAACTATTATTATCTGGATCCTTCCAGCGGAAAGATGGCCGTCAGCACCACATTAACCATCAACGGCGTCTCCTACACCTTTGGATCCAATGGCGCATACATACCGGGAGGGACTTCCTCCACCGGCAATACCACCATCTCAGGCGGTCCCACGGATTCTTCCGGTTCCGTATCCACCGGTGCCCCTGGTTCTTCGGGAAATAATTCCGGAGTCCCATCCCAGGCACCTGGATCCTCCTCCCAGCCAGGAGGCACCCAACCGCCTGCAGGGTCCTCCCAGACTCCGGACCCCACACCTGGGTCCTCGTCCTCCCCGGGCGGTTCTTCCTCAGGCAATAACAAAACCCTGGTGGAAGGACTTACAGGAGGTCCCGGAACCTATCACTAGACGGGGAAAGAGGACAACCTCCAGTCTTGTCAGCAGAATATTGTTTCCTCATATCCACAAACAGGCAGGTGCCAACTCAAATGCACCTGCCTGTTTCTTTATATACAAAGATCTAGTAGAATAGTCTGTTGACCGCGCTGAAAATTCCTCTGAAAGAGGCCCTTGTAATATTGGAACTGATCCCCACGCCGTAGGTCACTTTCCCGCTTCTCACATCCATCAGATGAATATAGGAGGCCGCCTGCGCGCTGGAACCTGATGTCAGGGCATGCTCGCTGTAATCCAGCACCCGGATCTCAATATCAAGCTCTTTCTCAAGGCCCTTCTGGATTGCGTCGATGGGGCCGTTTCCCACCCCTTCAAAGGTCTTCTCAAGACCGTGATTGCTGTACGTAACCTTTACCAGTGTGGCGAAATCGCCATCCTCGTTCTCCGTGTCCGTGATCTGGCATCTGCGGAAATGGATGGGCTCCTTGCGCTCCGTGTAGTTGTGCCTGAACTCCTCCATAATCTGTTCCGGAGCCACCTCTCCCTGTTTCTCGGAAATGGCCTGGATCACATCGGCAAATTCCTTATGCATCCCTTTGGGAAGCTTGAAGCCGAAGAAGGTGTCCATGACAAAGGCCACCCCGCCTTTGCCGGACTGGCTGTTGATCCGGACCACAGGCTCATACTGCCTTCCGATATCTGCCGGGTCGATGGGAAGATAGGGAACCTCCCAGTGCTGGCTCCCCCTCTCCTTCAGCGCTGCCATGCCTTTGTTGATGGCATCCTGATGGGAACCGGAAAACGCGGTAAACACCAGCTTTCCCGCATAAGGGTGACGTTCCGGGATGTTCATCTTGGTGCAGCGCTCGTACACCTCCGCGATGGAGCGGATATTTTCGATGTTCAGCTCCGGATCGATTCCCTGAGAGAACATATTATAAGCCAGAGTCAAAATATCTACATTGCCTGTCCGCTCTCCGTTGCCAAACAAGGTTCCCTCCACCCTCTGGGCTCCCGCCAGGAGGGCCAGCTCCGTGGCCGCCACGCCGGTTCCTCTGTCATTGTGAGGGTGCACGCTTAAGATGATGCTGTCCCTGTTTTTAAAATGGGTGTGCATCCACTCGATCTGATCCGCGTACACGTTGGGCGTGGTCATCTCCACCGTGGAAGGCAGATTGATGATAATGGGATTTTCCGCGGTGGCTCCCCAGGTCTCCTGGACAGCCGTACAGATCTCCAGGGCATAATCCAGTTCTGTTCCCGTAAAGCTTTCCGGAGAATACTCCAGGATCAGGTTGCCATCAAAATTCTTCGCGTATTTCTTTACCATGTTGGTTCCGTCAACAGCGATCTGGGTGATCTCCTCCTTGTTCTTGTGGAACACCACGTCTCTCTGAAGGGTTGACGTGGAATTGTAAATATGCACCACCACATTCTTAATGCCCTTGATGGCCTCAAAGGTCCTCTTGATCAGATGCTCCCTGCACTGTATCAGAACCTGGACCCACACGTCATCCGGAATCATGTGACGCTCCACCAACTGACGCAGGAAATCATACTCGATCTGGGAAGCCGCGGGAAATCCCACCTCGATCTCCTTAAATCCCAGATCCACCAGCATCTTGAAAAATTCCATCTTCTCTTCTACCACCATGGGTTCCACCAAAGCCTGGTTTCCATCCCGAAGATCCACGCTGCACCACACCGGTGCCTTCTGGATCTGTTTGGAAGCCCAGCTCCTCTCCGGGAAGTCCACAACAGGAACCCTCTTATATCTCTGATAATTCAACATGTATGTCTCCTCCTTGTGATTAAAATGTCAGATATAGCTGAGCACCATCTGAAAACCTACCTTATAACCCGGCATCAGGGAATCCATGACCACATACTCTTCCCTGGTATGGGCCCCGCTGCCCTCGTAGGTTCCCATGCACAGGCTCGGAATGCCCAGAGAGAGGGGGATATTGCAGTCCGTGGAGCCGGGACACTGGCCAGGCTCCCTGCCGGTATACTCCTGAATGGTGTCGGAAGCCAGACGGAGCATCCTTTCCCTCACCCCTAAGTCCACGTCACCCTCACAGGGACGAAGGCCCACGATCTCAACCTGGATATCCATGCCCTGCCCCTTCTTCGCGTCAATGATGCTGTCAAACTGCCGCTCCATATAGCTGAGACCTTCCCGGCTGTCGGAGCGGAATTCATAGAGCATCTCGGCACACTGGGCAATGGTGTTCACAGAAGTGCCGCCGGAGATCATGCCCACATTGTAGGTGGTCTTTCCCTCTGATGGAACCTGGATCTTGTAAAGGTCATGGATCAGCTCCGACAGCTGGGCGATGGCATTTGGATTGCCGAAGGAGCCGTAGGAGTGGCCTCCCACCGTATGGGCGGAAATCTTGAACCGCTTGGACCCCACGGCCCTGACAGCCATGTCTGACAGGGTGCCGTCAAAGCTGTAGAATTCCTGAATCCTCTTTCCGTAGGTCTCGCAGATCTTCCTGGACCCCTTTAAGTTGCCAAGGCCTTCCTCCCCTGAGTCGCACACCAGCACCAGACCCCGGGGGCATGTCCCGGCCCCCGCGGCCTTGTCCAGCCTGTCCGCCTCACCTGTCTCGGTCAGGTACTTGGCGATCATCATCAGACACGCCAGATTGGCCGTGTCGTCGCCCACGCCCGGGCAGAAGATCTTACCATCCTCAATCCTCAGCGGCAGGGGCTCCATGTCGGGAAATACCACGTCAGTGTGAGCCATGAACACCACAACAGGGTTGTCATGGGTCACGCCTATGGGGTACACCACATTCAGGGCCTCATCCACAAACACGCCCCTGGCTCCCTGGTCCTCCAACCATTTCCTGCAGAACTCCGCCCGCTTCTCCTCGTGGTTGGAGGGGGATGGGATCTGGGCCAGGGTGATGAGAAGTTCCCTGGCCTCCTGAGCATGAGCGTCAATATAATCTAATACACGTTGTTCAAGCATTACCGTTTCTCCTTTGTCTCTATAAAAGATGGCCCTGAGCCTTCATCACATCTATAACCTGATCCACATACTTTTCGCAGATCTCCTGAGTGCCGGCCTCCACCATGACTCTCACCACCGGCTCTGTTCCGGACTGACGCAGAAGGATCCTTCCGCCTCCGCCCAGGCTCTGGGTGACTTTCTCCACCTCTGCCTTCACCGCCGAATCTTCCTGGGCTGCCAGCTTATCTTTCACCTTTACATTTTTAAGAACCTGAGGATAGATCTCCACCTCGGACGCCAGCTTCTCCAATGTCTGCTTTTTCTCCAGAATCACTTCCATAACCTTTAAAGAAGTAAGGATCCCGTCTCCCGTGGTAGCGTTCTTGCTGAAAATGATGTGGCCCGACTGCTCTCCTCCAAGACAGTGTCCGTATGTGGACATGTTTTCATACACATACTTATCGCCCACCGCTGTCTTCTCGTAGGAGATGCCTTCCCTGTCAAGGGCTTTGTAGAGGCCGAAGTTTGACATGATGGTGGTGACCACGGTATTGTTCACCAGAGTCCCCTGCTCTTTCATGTACTTTCCGCAGATGTACATGATCTTGTCTCCATCCACCACTTCCCCCCTGCTGTCCACGGCAATGCACCGGTCCGCGTCGCCGTCATAGGCAAACCCTACATCCAGGTGATTGTCTCTCACATATTCCTGAAGCACATGAATATGGGTGGAACCGCAGTCCGTGTTAATATTCAGACCGTCAGGCCCGTTGTTGATCACAAAGGTCTCTGCCCCAAGAGCGTCGAATACGTTCTTGGCAATGGAGGAAGCGCTGCCGTTGGCGCAGTCAAGGCCCACTCTCATATTCTTGAAGGACCGGGTGGCGATAGAGATCAGATAGCCGATATAGCGGTTCCGACCAGCGGAAAAATCTGTGGTGCGGCCGATATTATCTTTTCTGGCCAGGGGAATCTCCCCCATCTCTCCGTCCAGATACTTCTCAATCTTCTCGATCACGGACTCCTCCAGCTTCTCCCCCTTCTCATTGATCACCTTGATGCCATTGTCATAATAAGGATTGTGGCTGGCCGAGATCATGATGCCGCAGTTAAATCCCTCCGTGCGGACCACGTAGGACACGCTGGGAGTGGTGGTCACATGGAGCAGATACACATCCGCCCCTGACGCTGTCAGCCCGGCCACCAGAGAATACTCAAACATGTAGCTGCTTCTCCTGGTGTCCTTACCGATCACCACCCGGCACTTGGTATCTGGCTCAGACTGCCCGTAATACCAACCCAGGAAACGTCCCACCTTATACGCGTGCTCTACTGTCAGATCCACATTGGCCTCCCCGCGGAAGCCATCTGTTCCAAAATACTTTCCCATAATAAATCCTCCGGTTCTCTATTATTAACTTGCGCCATATGAAAAAAGTCTTGTGTAGTATAATAGCACACTTTTTGTCTGTTGGCAATTTCATCTCTGCTCTGTTTCCGGCTCCTCTTGGGAATCCGGGGCCGCCTCCACCGCGAACAGAACGGTCCGCCCGTCGTCCACCTCATAGCTGCAGGTCACAAAGGTATAGAGATTCTTCACCGGCTCCTCCGGAATCTCCCCATAATCGCAGGGCTCCAGCATGGTCCTGACAAATTCCTGGAAAACCTCTCTGGACTTGAATTTGGTCCTCCTGACCATGGGATCATTTTTTATGTAATAGCAGGAGACCGCTTTTAGGTGAATGGTCTCCTTGGGAGTGTAGAGCTCAAAATACTGATGCTCCTTAAAATACTCCTCTTCCTTGTAGTACACGATATCCCGGAACATGGAACCGTTTCTCATGTGATGGCCATAGAAGATGCTGTTGTAGCCTCTTAAATCCTTCTGGCTGGCAAAATCCAGAAAAATACTTCCAGCGGCAGTCTCCTCCCCCTCAAAGCTTGTGTGGAGATAGGTGTCATTGGTCTCCCCCTGAACGATGGGATAGTCGATATTGGTACCCGGGATCCGGATCCAGCCCACCACGTCAGGGTTGATTTTGGCCAATTCCTCAAAATCAATGGGGGACACATAGGGCGGTTCTGTCTCCCTCGGAGTCTCCGGCTCCGTTTCTTTTTCTGTCTCCTCCACCGGGGCTTTTGTCTCAGGAACCGATTCCTCCTCCGGCTGCTGCCTGACGCTCTGAGCCAGCCTCTCATATTCCTGCTGGGTCCTGTAATTTTCCGCCATCTCGGCCAAAAACCAGACGCCGCTGACAAAAGCGGCACATATAAGAACCGCCAATATTATCTTATGAAAAATATTCTGTTTTCGTGTGTTTTTTCCGTGATTTTCCACCTACGCGCCCTCGTTCATCTTTGCCAGCCTGGCCGCCTGGCTGGCAGCGATCAGGCTGTCTATAATCTCCTGAATATCCCCGTTCATGACGGAATCGATCTTGTAGAGGGTCAGCTTGATCCTGTGCTCCGTCACCCGGCCCTGAGGGAAATTGTAGGTGCGGATCTTCTCCGACCTGTCCCCTGTCCCGATCTGGCTTCTCCTCTCCTCGGCCTCAGAATTCTGACGCTTCTCCAATTCCATGTCATAGAGCTTTGAGCGGAGCAGGCGGAACGCCTTCTCCTTGTTCTGCAGCTGGGACTTTTCCGTCTGGCTGTAGATCACGATCCCTGTGGGAATATGGGTCAGGCGCACAGCGGAGTCTGTGGTGTTGACACACTGTCCGCCGTTTCCGGAGGCCCGCATCACGTCAATCCTGCAGTCTTTCATATCGATCTGCACATCCACTTCCTCTGCCTCAGGCATCACCGCCACCGTGGCCGTGGATGTATGAATGCGGCCCCCGCTCTCTGTCTCAGGCACCCTCTGTACCCGGTGAACGCCGCTTTCATATTTTAATTTGGAGTAAGCCCCTTTGCCTGTGATCATGGCGATCACTTCCTTAAAACCGCCGATCCCGTTTTCATTGACACTGACGATCTCCACCTTCCACCTCTGGCTCTCAGCGTAATTCACATACATGCGGTACAGCTCTGCCGCGAACAGGGCTGCCTCGTCTCCTCCCGCTCCGGCCCGGATTTCCAGGATGATGTTCTTGTCATCATTGGGGTCCTTTGGCAGGAGCAGGATCTTTAACTCCTGTTCCAGCTCCTCCACCCTCTTGCGGGCATCGGATAATTCCTCCTTGGCCAGCTCCCTCATCTCCTCATCGCTCTCTTCTTCCAGAAGAGCCACACTGTCCTCTATATCCTGCTTTGCTTTTTTGTACTGTCTGTAGGCCTCCACCACTGGGGACAAATCAGCCTGCTCTTTCATGATCTTGCGAAAACGGTTCTGATCCTCAGCTACAGAAGGGCTGTTAAGTTCCTGCATCAGCTCTTCGTAGTGGATCAGCATATCATCCAAACGGTCAAACATGGCTGCCTCCTAATTTATTTTATAATGTAATGGTTCTTATCTACATCCCCGCGGACCACCCGGTCCTTTCCCGGGGCGTCTTTAATGACCCTAATATTGACAAATCCCCCTTCCCTCAGAAGGTCTGTCACCGCCCTGGCCTGGTCGTGGCCGATCTCCAAATAGATACTGCCTCCCGGCCTCAGCCATTTCCCCGCCTCACCGGCAATGCTCTTATAAAATCTAAGGCCATCCAGGTCCCCATCCAGGGCCATAACCGGCTCATGATCCCGCACCTCCGGCTCCAGTCCCCGGATCGTCTCTGTGGGAATGTAGGGCGGGTTGGAGACAATGATATCGTATCCAGCCTCCCGCGGTCCCTGGTCCGAAAGATACCGCTCCTCCCCGGAAAGGGCCTGGAACAGATCTCCCTGCCGCCACTGGATCTTATGGCCCGCTCCCAGGATCTGTTCCCCGTTGGCGGCCGCCACCTTTAAAGCCTCCCCGGACAGATCCGTGGCCGTCACATGGTCATAGCCTCCCATGGCCATTAAGCTGATGGCAATACACCCGGATCCGGTGCACAGATCCAGAACCTTCTTTGCCGGGTCCTTCTGTTCCTCAAGCACGGTCTCCACCAGGGTCTCTGTATCCTGTCTGGGGATCAGCACCCGGCGGTCCACTTTAAAGGTGAACCCCATAAAATCCTGGGTCCCCAGGATGTGCTGCAGTGGGATCCTCCGACACCTCTTGTCAATCATCTGCCGATAATCCGCCGCCGCTTCCTCCACTGCCCTGGTCTCCTCCAGACTCTCCATGCGGTTCATGAGAAAATGGACCATGTCCAGCCTAAAGGCCTCCAAAAGGAGCCCGCGGGCATCCAATGCCGCCTCCCTGTCTCCGGCCCGCTCCAGCTTCCTTGTACCTTCATTGAGCAACCTTTGTAATGTCATGTCAAAAGACTCCTCTAAAGACTCTGGGGAGAATCCTGTCCGGAAAAGTTCTCCGCCAGATAGGCTCTCCAGTCAAAAACCGCTTCCACCGCCGCGATGGCTACCTCGATCATGCTGTCATCCGGCTCCTTTGTGGTCATGTTCTGCATCCACATCCCTGGTTTGCTTAAGAGGTTCACAATCTTTGAGTCACTTCTGCCCGCAAGCCGCAGAAACTCATAGGACACTCCGGCGATCACCGGAATCAGCAGGATGCGGCTGATCATCTTCAGGAAAAATCCATCCACCCGCACCACCATAAAAAAGACAATGCTGATCATCATCACGATAATAAGAAAGCTGGTTCCGCAGCGCTTGTGCTGCTTGGAACTGGCTCTCACATTGTCCACATTCAACTCCAGGCCGTGCTCAATGCAGTTGATGCACTTGTGCTCCGCGCCGTGGTACATAAATGTCCGGCGGATATCCTCCATGTTGGATATCACCTTAATGTAGGCTATAAAGATCCCCAGCCGGATCAATCCCTCCAGAAAAGCCATCACCGTATCAGACCCCACCAGCGGCCGGATAAGGCTGCTGATCCCCAGCGGAAGGATCATGAAAATGACCACAGCGGCTACCACGGAAAACGCCATCACCGCCGGCATCAGCACCTTCTCCAGCTTCTCGCCAAACTTCTCGTCCAGCCACTTTTCGATCCTGCCCGGCTCCTCTTCCTCGTCATCCTCAAAAAAGCTGGCGGAAAAGGTCAGGGTCCTCATCCCAAGAATCATGGAGTCCGCAAAGCTGAACACGCCTCTTATAAAAGGCAGGGAGAACAGTTTTACCTTCTCTGTCATGCTCACATAGGTGTCCTTCTCAACCTCAATCTCCCCGTCAGGCTTGCGCACAGCGGTGGCATACTCCTGTTTATTCTTCATCATAATTCCTTCAATGACGGCCTGGCCGCCGATTCCTGAATATTTCATAATCCCTCTTTTTCTTATATTAATGGAGTAGGGGAAGCCCTTTCCCCTACTCGCCGCGCCAGGGCGGGGCCGCTTTAGCGGCCATATTACCCTCCGCCCCGTGTACGCAAAAAGAGGTTGAGCATAAGTGTCGCCACTTAGGTCTCAACCTGTCTTTTACTCATACTCTGGTTATTTGCCGGCATTAACACCGTACTTGCGATTGAACTTGTCAATACGTCCCCGGGCAGCTATGTTCTTCTGCTGGCCAGTGTAGAAGGAATGGCACTTGGAACAAACCTCCACATGGATCTCCTTCTTGGTGGAACCGGTCACAAACTGATTGCCGCAGTTGCAGGTAACGGTTGCCTGATAGTACGCTGGATGGATACCTTCTTTCATGCTTCTCACCTCTCAAATCCTTTTATTCTGTTATATCATATATATTGTGACGGCTGGCCATCACACTTTGTCGTTAAACAGCTTGTTCAGTATATCACAGAATACGCCTTTACGCAAGCCCCAATTTTCACAGATTCGGGGATAATTTCCCCGCTGGTTACTGTTCACAGATGCCCTGTGAACGTAACCGCGTATGCCCATTTAAAATCGCCCGCGGCGGTGGGGCGTCTGCTTCCCCATCAGCCTCAGAAGAAACGGATCTTTCTGGCATTGTCGAGGAATTCCCGGTTGGTTCTGGTCTTCGCGAACAGGTCCAGAATCCTCTCCACGGACTCCTCCGGCTTTAGGCTGTTGGTGGCCTTCCGCACCATGTCCACGCACTCTTTCTCCTCCGCGTTCAGCAGAAGCTGGTCATTTCTGGTGCCTGATTTTAAGATGTCAATGGCCGGGAAGATTCTCTTTTCCGACAGCTTTCTGTCCAGAACCAATTCCATGTTGCCGGTGCCCTTGAACTCCTCGTAGATCACATCATCCATACGGCTTCCCGTGTCCACCAAGGCTGTCGCCAGGATGGTCAGGCTGCCGCCTTCTCTCATGTTCCTGGCCGCGCCGAAGAACCGCTTGGGCATGTGGAGGGCCGCCGGATCCAGACCTCCGGAAAGCGTACGGCCGCTGGGAGGCACCACCAGGTTGTAGGCTCTTGCCAGACGGGTGATACTGTCTAAAAGGATCACCACATCCCGCCCGTGCTCCACCAGACGTTTCGCCCTCTCGATGACCATCTCGGACACTCTCTTGTGGCGCTCCGCCAGTTCATCAAAGGTGGAGTAGATCACCTCCACATTCTTCCCTGTCACCGACTCCCTGATATCCGTAACCTCCTCTGGACGCTCGTCGATCAGCAGGATGATCAGGTGCATATCCGGATTGTTGGTGGTGATGGCCTGGGCTACCTGCTTTAACAAGGTGGTCTTTCCTGCCTTTGGCGGGGACACGATCATACCGCGCTGTCCCTTGCCAATGGGGGAGAGGAGATCCAGAACCCGCATGGCAGTGCTGTTGACCCTGCCCCTGGTCTCCATGTGGAGCCTTTCGTTGGGGAAAATGGGGGTCAGGTCCTCAAAGTTGGGACGCCGCTCAATGACAGACGGCGGATAGCCGTTGATGCTGGTTACATACAGCAGGGCCGCGAATTTCTCTGTGGCTGCTTTGATCCTGCGGTTGCCCCTTATAATATCCCCGGTCTTCATGTTGAAACGGCGTATCTGGGATGGAGCCACATAGACATCATTCTCTCCGGGCAGGAAATTCTCGCACCGGATAAATCCAAATCCATCCGGCATAACCTCAAGAATCCCGTTGGCCTCAATGCCGCTGTCTAACTCCGGCATATCCTGAGGGCCGTCTGCCGTGGGCGCTGGCTGATAAGTCCTCTGACCCCCGCCTCTCTGATTCTGGGGCTGGTTTGAGCCAGAGCCCTGAGCTGTGTTTGCCTCCTGGTTCTGGGGCTGGCCCTGACCGGAATTCTGGGGCTGGGAGGGCTGGTTTGAACCAGAGCTCTTCCGGGCCTGGTCGGCTGACTCCTGACGCTGGGGAGCTGGTTTCTTCTGGTCCTCGGCCTCCTTATCTTTCTCGCAAAGCAGATCGATCAGGTCACTCTTCTTCATGCCGCTGATTCCTCGAATCCCCTGGGCTTTAGCCAGTTCTTTCAGTTCTGTCAGCGGCAGTGTCTGTAATTTTTCACGCATATTTTTCTCTCCTTATTTAATTATAATCAACATCTTTATTCTGTTCTCGCTCAGGGATTGTTCCTTTGAGTCAGGAATAAACGAAATGTTCTTGAACTTAAGATCCGGCGGCTTTTGAAGCCGCCTGTATCATTGCTTCTATTATAGTCCATTTCTCCCAAAAAGAAAAGCTATTTTTTGAGAAAAGTCATAAAATCCTGTATTTTCTTTTCATAACCCTGGTCGGACATGTGATAAAACTCCGTCCCTTCCATGCCGTGGGGCAGGTACTGCTGTCTGACATAGTGGTTGGGGTAATCGTGGGGGTACTGGTAGCCTGCCCCGTGTCCCAGCTTCTCGGCCCCTTTATAATGCTTATCCTGAAGGTGAACGGGGACTGCCGGGGTTCTCTGGCTTTGGACCGCCTCCATGGCCTCGCTGATCGCCCGAACCACAGAATTGCTTTTGGGCGCGGAAGCCACATAGATGGCTGCCTGGGCTAAAAGGATCCGGGCCTCAGGCATGCCCACCCGCTCAACTGCCTGGGCCGCCGCCACAGCCACCACCAGGGCCTGGGGATCCGCCATCCCCACGTCCTCTGCCGCATGGATCATGATCCGCCTGGCGATGAACTTGATGTCCTCCCCCGCATAGAGCATCCTGGCCAAATAATATACCGCGGCATCAGGGTCTGATCCCCTCATGCTTTTGACAAACGCGGAGATGGTGTCATAGTGGTTGTCTCCGTCCTTATCATAGCGCGCCGCCCGTTTCTGGATGCACTCCTGGGCGGTGTTCAGATCAATGTGGATCTTCCCGTCAGCGCCTCTCTCTGTGGTCAGGATCCCAAGCTCCACCGCGTTTAAAGCGGCCCTGGCGTCTCCATTAGCCACGTCTGCCAGGAACTCCGCGGCGTCATCATCGATCTGGGCATCGTAGCTTCCCATACCCTTCTCCGCGTCATAGACCGCCCTTCTCAGCAGCTCCTTAATATCTTCCTTCTCCAGGGCCTTCAGCTCAAAAACGCGGCTTCTGGAAAGCAGCGCCCCGTTAACCTCAAAATATGGGTTTTCCGTTGTGGCCCCGATCAGGATCAGTGTCCCATCCTCCACAAATGGAAGCAGGTAGTCCTGCTGGCTCTTGTTAAAGCGGTGGATCTCATCCACAAAGAGGATGGTCTTTCTCCCGTACATCCCCAGGGCGTCCTTGGCGCCTTTTACCACCTCTTCCATGTCTTTCTTCCCCGCCACCGTGGCGTTGATCTGGCGGAAATCCGCCCTGGTGGTGTTGGCGATGACCCTGGCCAGGGTGGTCTTTCCCGTGCCCGGAGGCCCGTAGAATATGACAGACCCCAGCTTATCCGCCATGATGGCCCGGTACAGCAGTTTGTCTTTCCCTATAATATGCCTCTGCCCCACCACCTCGTCAAGAGTGGACGGCCTGAGCCGGGAAGCCAGAGGGGACTCCCTCTCCATGGTATTGGTTCTCATATAATCAAATAAATCCATGTCGTCTCCTGAATTCGCGGCCAGCGCCGCCTCAATCAATGATCATCTCATCTACCGTAACAAAATTATATCCCTCCTCCAAAAGTCTGTCAACAATTTCCAGCGCCGCCTCCACCGACGTGTCATAGACATCGTGGAGAAGGATCACGCTGCCGTCTTCCACATGGCTCATGACATGGCGGACAATCTTGTCCTTGTTCTGGGTCTTCCAGTCCAGAGTATCTAAGTTCCACAGCACCACCTTCATGGGCACCAGACACTCCAGCTCCTCGCTCCAGGACCCATAGGGGGGACGGACATACTCCGGTACCTCCCCTGTGATCTCCCTGATCTTTTCATTGGTACGGCTGATCTGCTCACAGACTTCCCCTGCCCGTTCCTTAGTCAGCCGCATATGGTTCTGGCTGTGGTTTCCGATCAGATGTCCATCCTCTTTCATCTTCCTGATGACCTCCTCGTTGCCGTCAATATTTTGTCCGATGAGGAAAAATGTGGCCGGCACGCCTCTTTCCTTAAGGCCCTCCAGAAGGCGTAGGGTGTACACCGGATGAGGGCCGTCGTCAAAAGTCAGGGCCACAAAGCCCCGGGATAGCGGGGCTTTGTCCCCGGTCTGCCCCTGGGGTAATGGCAATTCTTCCCCGGCCTGATCTCCGTCAGAGAACTCCAGCTCCCCAGAAGCCTGGCCATGTCCAGAAGACAGGCTCTTTCCCCCCGCGGGACTGCTTCCCAAAAAGCTTCCCCATTGCCTGTCCCTTCCGCCAGCGTTCCCAAACCAACCCATGCCCCACAACAACACAATCGACAATACCGTCAAACCCGCGATGATATTCCTGCGCTCTTTACCCATATCCAGCCCTGCAGACTCTGTTTCTTCATCTTATGCGCCAATACCACAAATATTCTTCCTATACAGATATACAACAGAAACGGCGAAAGTCCTGCGCGCATTCAACGCAAAACTTCCGCCGTCTCTGTGGGGTTTTAAATAACTATCTATTCTTGTGAGAGAGCTCTGGCATTATCTGCCGAGAACCACGTCATAAGCCTTGTTCATGCCATCCTCCTGGATCATGTCATACCATCTGGACACTTCCGGAAGCAGGTCCGTCAGATCCTGGCCCCAGTACTCGGTCTTTGCCAGAATATCCGCCACGGAGGCGTCTTTCATAAACTTCATGATATCTTCGCCGTCATTGGCGGCGTCTGTGCGGTAAAACGCGATCAGGGCTGCCAGAGAGAAGGTCAGGCCCTGGGGATAGGTACCGAACGCTTCTTTGTACTCCAGAATCGTAGGCAGCACTCTCGCCTTGAACTTGGATACCGAATTCAGAGCAATGGACAGCAGCAGATGCTTGATAAATGGATTGGAAAAACGCTCCAGAACCGCCGCGCCGAACTTGCGGTTATCCTCGTTGTCGCCGATGGTCGGGATGATCTCGTCAAAAATGCACTTCTTGAGAAGAGCGGATACTTTCTCATCCTTTAAGCACTCTCCAACGGTCTCTAAGCCATATAAGTGAGCTCCCAACACCATGGAGGTATGGGCACCATTTAAGATCCTTACTTTTCTCTTCTTATATGGATCTACGTTGTCAGTCCAGATCACATTAAAGCCGGCCTTCTGAAGAGGCAGCGCGTCCTCGTGATGGCCCTGGATCACCCACAGGTGGAAGATCTCCGCGGTATCCATCATGTTGTCTGTCTCACCGATACGCTTGCACAGAGCCTCGTGCTCGTCTCTGGGGAAGCCGGTGACGATGCGGTCTACCAAAGTGGAGCAGAAATCGTTCTCGTCCTTTAACCAGGTCTTGAAATCCTCGCCTAAGTTCCACAGGTCAGCATACTGAAGACAGCACTTCTCCAGCTCCTCGCCGTTGTGGTCGATCAGCTCGCAGGATAAGATGATAAAGCCCTTAAGGCCCAGCTTGAACCTCTTGTACAGAAGCTGTGTCAGCTTTCCTGGAAAGCTCTTCGCGGGAGCGTCTTCAAACTTGTTGTCAGCCACGAACTCAATCCCGGCCTCTGTGGTGTTGGACACAACAAAACGCATATCCGGATTCTCCGCCAGAGCCATGTAAGCTTCACTGTCCGCATATGGATTAATACATCTGGAAATCACGCTGATATGGGTGTGCTCGTCCACCACCTGGCCGTTGTCGATCCCTCTCAGGAACAGGTTGTACTCACAGCCCTGCTTCTCCAGCATCTCGCACATGCCTCTCTCAATAGGCTGCACCACCACAACCGAGCCGTCAAATAACCCCTGATCTCTCAGCTTCTGGAAGAAATAATCTACAAATCCTCTCAGAAAACCGCCTTCGCCAAACTGAATTACTGTCTCTTTTACATTGCTCATCGTCTGCCGACCTCCATCATTATATTTTGTAAGTGCTTACATTGCCCATGAATCTACTATACAACATTTCAAAACACATTGCAAGTCTTTTTTGAAAGCGCTTACAGAAAAATTTTTTCCTTTGTACCTATTGACATATTTCCCAAAAAATGCTATATTTACAATGTATTTTGAATGATATCTTGATTCACATATTTTTGTAAGTCATTTGTCATCGGATGGTTTACAAGAATATGTGATTTTTTTCATGAAAAATGCAAATAATTTAAGGAGGTACCATCATGAATAAGGGTACAGTTAAGTGGTTTAACGCAACTAAGGGTTACGGCTTCATCACCAACGACGAGACAGGGGAAGAAGTATTCGTTCATTTTTCCGGTATTGTAGCTGATGGCTATAAGACTCTGGAAGACGGACAGAAGGTTACCTTCGACATGGCAGAAGGCAACCGCGGCATGCAGGCAGTGAACGTCTGCGTGGTCAAGTAATATCAGCGTCACGGATATCCAAGCGGACAGGCTAACGCCTGTCCGTTTTGTTTTTTAAGTACACGAGGCGGAAAGGAATACTGTAAAGAAAAATCCCCCGGAGCCTGGTACGGACCGCCGGGGGATAAAACAAACATCTTTATTCTTACTTCAGAGTAACCTTTGCGCCTTCTGCCTCTAACTTGGTCTTCAGATCCTCTGCCTCTTCCTTGGAAACGCCGGTCTTTACAGCCTTGGGAGCGCTGTCTACAACTTCCTTTGCTTCCTTTAAGCCAAGGCCGGTAGCTTCGCGGACAACCTTGATAACCTTAACCTTGTTAGGACCAACCTCGGTCAGCTCAACGTCGAACTCAGTCTTCTCATCCTCTACAGGGCCTGCCGCCGCTGCCGCTACAACTACGCCTGCTGCCGCGGATACGCCGAACTCTTCCTCACATGCCTTTACTAACTCGTTCAGCTCTAAAACAGATAATTCCTTGATAGCTTCGATAAACTCTGCAGTTGTCAACTTTGCCATGGTAAATACCTCCGTATATGATTTTTATTATTTTATAGATTCTTCTAAAAACTTGGTCCCTTGCGGGTGTTATGCCTTGGCTTCCGCGATCTGATTCAGTACCCGGGCCAAGTTGGTGATCGGAGACTGAATGCTTCCAAGCAGTTTGCCCAGCAGCTCTTCTCTTGACGGGATGGTGGCGATAACCTGCATCCCCTTCGCATCGTAGTAGGTATCCTCCACCACGCCGGCCTTGATCTCCAGCTGGGGCGCTGTCTTCGCGAAGTTCGCGATGATCCTTGCCGGTGCTGTGGCGTCTGTCTTAGACACCGCCAGAGCGGTAGGGCCTTCCAGGTTGGGGGTCAGAGCTTCGAAGGCTGTGCCCTTTGCGGCAAAGCGGATCATTGTGTTCTTGTACACCTTGTAGGTGACTCCGGCTTCTCTGAGCTGCTTGCGCAGGATGGTATCCTGTTCTACAGTCAGGCCCCGGTAATCCACAAGCACTGCTGTCTGAGCGCCGTCTAAAAGTTCAGAAATCTCGGCGACAACAGGCTGCTTTAATTCAACTTTTGCCATGAATGATTTACCTCCTTGTTTATTCTGTATTGAGGTCCGAAAATGTGCATAAGCCAGCTTTGCTGACCGTTCTTCCCGCATTCGCGTCAAGCAGGGGAGGCTCTCCCCCCTACTCGCCGTGCCGGGGCGGGGCCGCTTTGGCGGCCATATTCCGCTCCGCCCCGTGTACACAAAAAAGTCTCCCTGTCCGCGGACAGAGAGACTTACAAATCACGGTGGTGAATTCTGTACATGTCCTCGGCAGGTGGAAACTCCTTACGCCCCATGGGCACCTGCTGTCCTCGGCATTCAATACTTATATTTGCCGCCTGCCCAAAGCCGCGGCATGGATGCACAATTACGTGCTTCCATAGTCTAACATAATATATAGGGATTGTCAACCCAAAGCAAACCGAATTAGTTCGTCATTTTTACTACATTCAGCTTCACGCCAGGTCCCATGGTGGAAGTCATGGTAACACTCTTCAAGAATGTTCCCTTTAATGTAGACGGTCTTGCCTTGACGATGGCATCCATAAGCGTCTGGAAGTTGTCCGCCAACTGTTCCTCTGTGAAGGAAACTTTTCCTACTGGCACATGAATAATATTTGTCTTGTCAAGTCTGTACTCGATCTTACCTGCTTTGATGTCATTGATCGCCTTGGTCACATCCATGGTCACGGTGCCGGCCTTGGGGTTGGGCATCAGGCCCTTGGGGCCCAGCACGCGGCCCAGACGGCCTACCACGCCCATCATGTCCGGGGTAGCCACTACTACGTCAAAATCCAGCCAGCCTTCGTTCTGGATCTTCGGGATCAGCTCCTCGGCTCCTACAAAGTCAGCTCCTGCCGCCTCTGCCTCGTCAGCCTTAGCGCCCTTGGCAAATACCAGGATCCTGACAGTCTTGCCGGTTCCGTGAGGAAGGACTACGGCCCCGCGGATCTGCTGGTCAGCGTGACGTCCGTCACATCCTGTCCTGATATGAACTTCAACGGTCTCATCAAATTTCGCGACAGCGGCTTTTTTCACAAGCGCGATGGCCTCCGCCGTGTCATAAAGAGTAGCACGGTCTACTAACTTAGCAGCCTCTACGTATCTTTTTCCTCTTTTCATTCTAATAACCTCCTAGTGGTGTTGTCGGGGATTGCCCTCCCACGGTCAGGGTATGTCCGCCCTATTCTTCAACAGTGATTCCCATGCTCCTTGCGGTGCCCGCGATCATGCTCATGGCAGCTTCAATGCTGGCGGCATTTAAATCCGGCATCTTCAGCTCCGCGATCTTCTGAACCTCGGCCTTGGAAATGCTGGCCACTTTTGTCTTGTTGGGAGTCGCGGAACCGGATTTGATCTTGCAGGCCTTCTTTAAAAGAACGGCAGCCGGCGGAGTCTTGGTTATGAAACTAAAGCTTCTGTCCGCGTATACGGTGATGACAACAGGAATGATCATGTCGCCCTGGTCAGCTGTCCTTGCGTTAAACTCTTTTGTGAACTGTACGATATTTACGCCGTGCTGTCCAAGAGCCGGACCAACTGGCGGCGCTGGTGTAGCCTTTCCTGCCGGAATCTGCAATTTAATATAACCTGTTACTTTCTTTGCCATAATTAGGCACCTCCTAAATAATGTGGTATTGTCGGGGGATGTCCCTCCCACTTGCTGCTTTCAGTTACATCTTTTTCACTTCTTTAAAGCCAAGTTCTACCGGCGTCTCACGGCCAACGAACATCTCAACGCTGATGGTCACGGTCTTCTTCGTCTCATTGATGGACTTGATGGCGCCGACGGTGTCTTTCCACGCACCGGCAGTTACCACTACCATGTCGCCCACCTCAAAGTCCACCACCACCTCAGGGATCTTGAAGTTGAGGCTGGCCATCTCCTCCACAGACAGGGGAACGGGCTTGGAACCGGGCCCGACGAACCCTGTAACGCCGCGGGTGTTGCGCACCACGTACCAGGTGTCGTCATTCATGACCATGTTGATGAGCACATAGCCGGGAAACAGCTTTTTGTCCGCCGCTTTCTCCACTCCGTTCTTTATCTCCACCACTGCCTGCATGGGGACCGCCACCTCCAGGATCTGATCCTGCAGATTCCGGTTCTCAATGGTCTTCTCGATATCGACCTTTACCTTGTTTTCATAGCCTGAATAGGTATGGACCACATACCAGTTTGCCTCTGCCATACGTTCACCTTTGCCCTTATAAAATAAAACTAAGACCGAACTTTATGATCAAATCCAGAAGTGCGATGATCAAGCCAAGGGCCACAGAACAGGCGACCACCACAGCGGTCTCTCTGCCCACAGTCTCCCTGGTAGGCCAGATAACTTTGCCAAACTCGACTTTTAAACCTTTGAAAAAGCTTTTTTTCTCTTTCTCTTTGCTTGCTGTTTCTGCCATATCTTCACATCCTCTACTAAGCCTGATTACTTGGTTTCTTTGTGCAAAGTGTGTGTTTTGCAGAATCTGCAGTACTTTTTCGTCTCCATTCTGTCAGGATGGGTCTTCTTATCCTTCGTCATGTTATAATTACGTTGTTTGCATTCCGTACATGCCAGTGTAATCCTTGTGCGCACGACTTCCACCTCCACTTATCAAATTTCGTTGTTGTGCGGTCTTTATCTATGGACAAACCGTCCCCTGTCTGTGCATATAAACAGAAAGTAATTTTGAGCATAAAAAAAAGACCTCTGTTCTTCCATTCGCCCGTTAACTATATCACATGTAACCGAAAACGTCAACGGGTTTTTCTATAATTTACGCTCCCTGTCCCACAAAGAGGGTGAGGGTGTATACTTTTTGGACCCCCATGGCCTTAAGCGTCCGGGCGCAGGCCTCCAAGGTGCTTCCTGTTGTGTAGATGTCGTCGGCCAGCAGCACCGTGCTCACCCCGGCAGGAAGCTTCCCCGGCGCGAAGGCCTGCCGCAGGTTCTTAAGCCTCTGAGCAGGGTCCAGTTCCTTCTGGGGAGCGGTTCTTTTGACCCTGACCAGTCCCCCCCGGCACACGGGCACAGCCATATGGGCGGCCAGCTTCTCCGCCAGCACCTCTGCCTGGTTAAAGCCCCTGGCCCTTTTCCGGCTGGGATGGACCGGTACCGGTACGATGACCTCAGGGGCCGCGCGTCTTAACTGCCTCTCAAACCGGAGCCAGGCAGCCTCCCCATAGAAGTCCAGAAATTCCCGCTTGTTTTTATATTTCACGCCAGCCATGGAACGGCTGGCACAGTCATTGTAATGGAACACCGCCAGATTGTACTCAAAGGATCTCTCATGCCTCCCGCAGTCCAGACAGTATTCCTCAGACTCGCTGCCCACGGATTTACCGCACTTTTTACACGCGGGACCTTTTACCGGGGAAAGCTTTCCCGCGCACCCGGGGCAGATCAGCTCCCCGTAAGGCTTTACAATGTCAAAGCACACCGGACAGCGGCGGGGAAAGAAAAGATCCGCCGCCCTGCCTGTTATCTTCTGTAACCGTTTCTCCATATATTCGTCATACCCCCTGTTCTTTCAGCTCCCGGATCCTGTCTTTCAGGCCCGAATACCTTCTCTGTTCCACCTGGTTGTCCACCATCTGCTGGAACACCTCCGGCAGTCCCACCAGGCACACGCAGGACTTGGCCCTGGTGACCGCGGTGTAGATCAGGTTCCGGCTCATGAGCATCCGGGGACCGCTGTGGATGGGAATAACCGCTGCCGGATACTCGCTTCCCTGGGATTTGTGGATGGTGATGGCGTATGCCAGCTCCAGCTCTTCCAGCTGTTTAAAGCTGTACTCCACCATCTTTCTCTCATCCCTTTTCTCCTCAAATTCCACCCGGACCGTCTCCGCGAAAAGATTGATCTCCCGGATAATGCCCATATCCCCGTTGAACACTCCTGTGCCTGTCTCCTGGATAATGCCCCGCTCACCCCGGATCTCCCACGCCAGCTGGTAGTTGTTCTTGATCTGCATTACCTTGTCTCCCAGCCGAAACACGGTACCGCCGGATTCCCTCTCCGGCTTTTGTTTGTCCGGGGGATTGAGGACAGACTGGAGGATGCCGTTTAACCGCTCCACTCCGAGAACCCCTTTTCTCATAGGCGTCATGATCTGAATGTCCAGGGGCTTGGTCTTCACGTAATCCGGCAGCTTCCTGGTCATCAGGGTAATCGTCGCGGCTATGATGGCGTCGGGATTGTTCCTTCTTATAAAAAGAAAATCCTTGCTCCGCTTTGCCAGGTCGATCCGCTCTCCGCCGTTGATCTTATGGGCATTGACGATAATGTCGCTCTCCGCGGCCTGACGGAAAATACGGGTCAGCTCCACCACGTTAAAGCAGCCGGAGCGGATCATGTCCTTGAGCACGTTTCCCGGCCCCACAGAGGGAAGCTGGTCCACATCCCCCACCAGGATCAGCCTGGTTCCCACGCTGACCGCTTTCAGAAGGGAATGCATCAGATAAATATCCACCATGGACATCTCGTCGATGATGATCACATCCGCCTCCAGAGGATTCTCCTCATTTTTCTGAAACCGGGTATTTACATTCCCGTCATCCCCCGGACCGCCCGCAAGCTCCAGCATCCTGTGGATCGTTCTGGCCTCACAGCCCGTGGCCTCGGTCATCCGCTTGGCCGCCCGCCCTGTAGGCGCGCCCAAAAGGATATCCAGACCCTGAGAGCCAAAATACCGGATAATGGTGTTGATGGTGGTGGTCTTGCCTGTACCGGGGCCGCCGGTGATGATCAAAAGCCCGCTGTTTACCGCCTCCTCCACGGCCTTGGCCTGGAGTGGGTCCAACCGGGGATCATCAGGCTGCCGGATCTGCTCCAGACGCTTGTGGATATCATCCAGAGGCACCTTGCCCCGGACATTTAAGTCGTGAAGCATCCTGGCCGCATTCAGTTCCATATAGTAATAGGTAGCGGCATAGACCACAACCTGCTCTTCCTCCGCCTCCTGGTCCCGGGGCAAAACGGGGTAACCGGTTTCCTCCCTGGACTTTCCTTTCACCACCAGGCGGCGCTCCATCTGCATGTCCATCAGATATTTGTCTAAGTCCAGGTCCACCTTCAAAAGATCCGAGGCCTGACGGAGCAATTCCTCTTTCGGCAGATAAGTGTGCCCCTGGGCCGAGGCCTGGAAAAGGGTGTAGAGAATCCCCGCCTTGACCCGATAGTCGGAATCAGCCAGAATCCCTCCCTTCCGAGCGATTTCATCGGCCATCTTAAAGCCCACTCCCGGGATATCGTCTGCCAGACGGTAGGGATTCTCTTTCAGGATTCCGTACATCCGGTAGCCGTACTCTTGATAGATCTTTACCGCCAGGTTCATGGAAATGCCGTAGTCCTGAAGAAACATCATGGCCTGACGCATGTCCTTCTTGGCCTCCATCTGCTGGGCCACGGACATGGCCAGCTTCTCGCTGACACCCTTAACCTCCCCAAGGCGTTCCGGCTCCTCCTCAATGATCCGGAAAGTATCTGCCTTGAACCGCCGGACGATCCTGGCGGCCAGGGCAGCTCCCACCCCCTTAATGGCCCCTGAGCCTAAGTACCTCTCCATGGCAAAAGTATCCTGGGGCTCCTTGATCTCATAGCTCTCCACCTGGAGCTGTTCCCCGTAGACCGGGTGCTCCGTCATGGCTCCGAAAGCCTGGACCATCTCCCCCTCGTTTATGTAATGGAAGGTTCCCACCAGGACATACTCTTCCCCCTCCGAGGACACGGTGAGAACCGTGTAGCCATTGTCTTCATTGCGATATTTGATTTTCTCCACAAATCCGGTCACTGCCGCCATGACGCCACCTCTGATTCTGGACCTGTCCCGCCCCGGGGAAGGTCCGTCTTGTGAGAACCCATGCCTTTCTCTTAAATATCCGGGCATGAATTAAGCGGGGGAGTCCCTTCCCCCTACTCGCCGTGCCGGGACAGAGCCGCTTTAGCGGCCATACTCCTCTCCGCCCCGTGTACATCAAGTAGGGGAAACCCTTCCCCCTACCCGCCGCGCGGCGGCAGGGGCAGCCGCTAAAAGTCCTTTTTACTGTCTACGCTGTGGGAAAACTCGATAAATTTCCCTGTGCCGATGGCAACAGCGGTCAGGGGGTCCTCCGCGATCATGGTGCTGATCCCTGTTTTCTCCTCAATCAGGGAGTCCAGGCCGCTGAGCAGGGAGCCTCCTCCGGTGAGAACAATACCTCTGTCGAAAATGTCAGCCGCAAGCTCCGGCGGCGTCCTCTCCAATACATTGTGAACCGCGTCCACGATCTGCATGGCAGGCTCCCGCAGGGCCTCCAGGGTTTCGTCAGAGGTGACTACAATGGTCTTTGGAAGCCCGGTTACCAGGTTCCGGCCTCTCACCTCCATGGTCAGGACCTCAGGCCTCTTGTAGGCGGCTCCGATGTTGATCTTGATCTCCTCCGCGGTCCTCTCTCCTATGAGAAGATTGTGTTTCTTCCTCATATACCGCACCAGCGCCTCGTCAAAATCATCTCCAGCCACCTTGATGGATGTGCTCACCACCGTGCCTCCCAGGGAGATCACAGCGATGTCCGCCGTGCCGCCGCCGATATCCACAATCATGTTGCCGCAGGCCTTGGAGATGTCAATGCCCGCGCCGATGGCCGCGGCCACAGGCTCCTCGATAATGGACACATCCCTGGCACCTGCCTGGTAGGTGGCATCCTCCACGGCCTTTCTCTCCACCTCTGTGGCCCCACTGGGGATACACACGGCGATCCTTGGTTTTCTCAAAGCCTTCTTCCCCACCGCTTTGGTGATGAAATACTTGAGCATCTTCTCTGTAACCGTGTAATCGGAGATAACCCCCTGCCTGAGGGGCCGGATGGCCACGATGTTGCCTGGTGTCCTTCCGATCATCAGGCGGGCCTCCTCGCCGAAAGTGATGATCTTGTTGGAATCCCGGTCAATGGCTACCACGGAAGGCTCTTTTAACACCACGCCCTTCCCTTTTATATACACAAGAATACTGGCTGTACCCAAATCAATCCCAATGTCGTTGGACATCAACATATGCTCTGCTTCCTCCTGTCTTTCAACCTTAATATACCCCTTCGGATCTGCCGAAGGCCCCTTTTGCTTCCTTGCCCTTTGTTCAAGCTTGTCCCATCCTCTGAGACTTTATCCTGAAATGAGATAAAAGACCCCTCTGTACACATGCCAGAGGGTACTCTTATACATATGATTCCACATTGTCGATTTTATTATATACAATCTCCCTGTGTTTTTAAAGAGTTTTTTTTATTTTATTTTGTTTATTCTTATTTTATCTCCAATACACACTTTGGTCACATTTATCTTATATACTTGAACTACGTTATCCGAAAGGGTAACGGGCCTTTGTTTCAAGTTAACCACTTGAAATCACAAAGCTTTTTCATACTCATACCTGTCAGGGGCAACCCTGGCAGGCCCCCCTAAAACAATTTCCTAAAATATACCTACCATTCCCTAAGAAGGCGGTCCTGTGAGAGCGGGGCCGTTTTTCTTTGCCCTTTTCCGGTTATAATGTTAACAGCCTGGCCTCTGTCTGCCAGCAAGTCTGTGAAAAGTTACCCTGTTATAGCATCCAGGCATGAAATGGCAGGTTTGGTATTGCGGGCGGCGGGAAAAACAGATATGATAAAGTCAGATTTTTTACAGGAGGTTTTTATGTACACTTACCAATGGTACCACTGGCTCTCGTTTTTCTACATCTACTGTTTTTTCGGATGGATCTTTGAGTCCACTTACGTGTCCTTAAAGACAGGACATTTTGTCAACCGGGGATTTCTCCGCCTTCCCATGCTCCCTCTCTACGGCACCGGGGCCGTGATGATGCTGTGGGTCTCCCTTCCCGTGAGGGACAACTTAGTCCTTGTATATATTTCCGGGGTTGTGGCCGCCACTGTACTGGAATATGTCACCGGCTGGTCCATGGAGCGGTTATTTAAGATGAAATACTGGGATTACAGCAACCAGCGCTTCCAGATCAACGGGTATATCTGTCTCACCTCCTCCATTGCCTGGGGATTTCTGACCATCCTTCTGACAGAGGTCATCCATCAGCCCATAGCCCAGGCAGTGCTCTCCTTCCCCTCCTCCCTGGAGCTTCCTCTCCTGGCGGTGGTCAGCGGATTCTTTTTCACAGATACCATACAGTCTACCAAGGAGGCTCTGGCTCTGGGAAAAGCCTTGGAGGCCATGACAAGGATGAAAGGGGAGCTGGAGGAAATGCAGACCCAGCTGGCGCTTTTGAAAGCCCAGACTGCCCAGCGGGTGGAGGAGATCCGCGGCGATGCCAGACATCGGGTAGCGGAATGGAAAAACAGCGCGGCCGGGCTGCGGCAGGAAACTCTTCTTAAGGCCGCGGAACTTAAGGAGGAGGCGGCTTCCCTCATCACTCAGGAGGCGGAAGAGCTGGAAGAACTGCCTGCCGTGGTGGCGGAGCGGGTCCAGGCTCTTCTCAGACGGAAGCAGGAGCTGCTGGCCGCCAGAAAGAAGCTTTCCTCCCACATGTCCCTATACCGGAAAGGGATCTTAAAAGGCAACCCCTCTGCCTCCTCCAAAAGGTTTGGGGAGGCTCTCAAGGAGCTGCGGGATATGCTGAATATAAAATAGAGGACAGATTTGGGGACACGCAAAACCTGCATGTCCCCATTTTAAAAATCTTATTTGCTTTTTCCCTACAGCATGGGATCGATCATAGACTGAACCGCCTGCCCGAATGCCGCTGATTTGGCCTCAGCGTCTTCCAGGGAGGTTCCCTTTACGCCGTAGTAAAACTTGATCTTAGGCTCCGTGCCGGAAGGTCTCACGCACATCCACGCGCCGTCGTTCATATCATAATAGAGAACATTGGAGGCTGGGAGTCCGGTGGGCTTTACCTCGCCGCTAGCCATGTCCTTGATGGTATCCAGCTTGTAGTCCCTCGCGGACACTACCTTGTAGCCGCCTACCTCGGCGGGAGTATTGCTCCTCAGGGTGTCCATGATATTCTGGATCTTGGCCAGTCCCTCGATACCGCTTAATCCGATGGACTTCACGGCGTCTTTGTAATAGCCGTACTTCTCATACATAGCGACCATGGCATCCCACAGGGTCATATCTTTTGTCTTATAGTACGCGGCAGCCTCGCACAGCGCGACACTGGCTGATACGGCATCCTTGTCCCGGGCATAGGTGCCGATGAGGCAGCCGTAGCTCTCCTCCAGGCCAAACATGTAGTGTCCCCTGCCGGTGTTCTCCTCTTTCAGAATCTGCTGTCCGATCCACTTAAAGCCTGTCAGGCACTCTACCAGCTT